>JAQYVG010000257.1 GCA_030145595.1 Desulfobacterales bacterium
AATTGGAAACTGCTTAGTGCGCAAATTTATTTATGGATTGGGACCATCTTTCCCGGTCGGAATTTAGTACAATGTTTAAGATCATCAACGAGGTGTGAACCATGAACCAATGCATCACCAGAAGAGAATCGATAAAAAAGCTGCTGAAAATATCCGGCGGCCTGGCGTTCACCGGTAGTGTGACTTGGCCCTTGCATACATCCATATCCGCATGGGCCAAACCGGCAAATGCAAAATTTATTATAGAGGGTCTGGGTCAAAAAGACGGCTATTCTGTTAAAGCTTTAACCCGAAAGGTTTTTGAGGCTGCCGGCGGCATGCAGCATTTTGTTTCCAAGCAGGATGTTGTGGTAATTAAACCGAATATTTCCTGGGCCAGAGCTCCCCGCCTGGCGGCGACCACCAACCCCGAAGTCCTGGAAGCGGTTATCGAGCTTTGCCAGGAAGCCGGCGCCAAAAAGGTCAGAATCGCTGATCATACTATCCACGATGCCCGGCGCTGTTTTGCCATCACCGGCGCCGGAGCAGTGGCCAAAAAAACCGGGGCAGACCTGATTTACCCGCGCTCTTCTCTGATGCGGGAGATGAAATTACAGGGACATCGTCTGGATGTCTGGCCGGTTTTTGTTCCGCTGGTAGAGGCCGACAAGATCATCAATCTGCCGGTGGCCAAGGTTCATGTTTTAAGCGATCTGACCCTGGGAATGAAAAACTGGATCGGCGCTGTCGGGGGGCGCCGCAGTGCGCTCCATCAGGATATCCATCAGACGATTGTGGATCTGGCCCAATTTTTCAAACCGGCCGTCACCCTTATCGATGCCACCCGCATCATGATTTCCAACGGCCCCTCCGGTGGCAGGACCGCGGACGTGTCGGCTGCCAATCGCCTGATTTTAAGCAATGATCCGGTGGCCGCTGATGCCAGAGCCGCCGGTCTTTTCGGGCTTAATCCCGAAGATATCGGCTTTATCCGTCTCGGGCAAAAATGGGGACTCGGAACTTACCAGTATCAGAAACTCAGCCGGCAGCAGGTGGTGATTTGAAAGCAACGCAACTGGTCTGGATAAGACGAATAAGCCAGACTTTATTTTTACTGTTCTTCTTGTTTTTACTGGTGGAAAGCCGCCTGCCCCAGGATATTTATCTCGATTACTCCGTAGCGCTTACGGCCGAACAGGAGATCGAGCTGGCATACCCTGTCACCTTTTTCTTTGAACTCGACCCTCTTGTCGGACTCACTGCGCTCATTTCAGGTCGAACATTGATCAAAGGTTTCGGCTGGGCGCTCGGTGTACTCTGTGTGACTTTCTTTTTCGGCCGGATCTTCTGCGGTTTTATCTGTCCCTTCGGCACCATTCATCATCTGATCGGTACTATCAAGCCCGCCCTTAAAGGGCAACGGATGGTTGAAGCCAATATCAAAAAGCCCGACCAGAGGTTCAAGTATTTTCTGCTGATCGCGCTGCTGCTGGCCGCCCTTTTGGGGTTGAATTTAAGCGGTCTGCTGGACCCCATCTCTTTTCTTTTCCGCTCCCTGGCATTGGCCGTCTTTCCTGGTTTGGGGATCGGTCTTAAAGAATTTTTTGACCTAATGGCTCAAAGCGATCTTAAAGCTTTAAATTTTATCAGCTACGGTGCCGAGATCATTGTGTCTCCGATTTTCGGTTACGGCTATAAATCTTACCAGAGCGGGTGGTTGATCGGCGGGCTTTTTCTTTTAATCATCTTGATCAATCGGATCAGACCGCGCTTCTGGTGCCGCACGCTTTGCCCGCTGGGCGCCCTTTTAGGGGTCTTTGCCAGATTTAGTTTTTTGCGGCTGGAGAAGGATATCGAAAAATGCACGGACTGTAAATTATGTCTCAAAAGCTGTCAGGGTGCAGCCACCCCGATTCCCGGGGAGCAGTGGGAAACCTCTGAATGCCTGTTCTGCTTTAACTGCTTTAACGCCTGCCCTGAAAATGCAATCTCTTTTGAATTCAGATGGCCCCTGGTCAAAAATAAAGCGCCGGATATGGGACGCCGGGCCGTACTTGGCGGTTTGACGGCCGGCGTTGCTTTGCCCTTTCTGGGAAGGCTTGACGGTCAGATCCACAAGGTATCGGATCCGCGCCTGATCAGGCCGCCGGGCTCAATGCCGGAAAATGATTTTCTGACACTCTGCCAGCGGTGCGGACTCTGTATGAAGGCCTGTCCCACCAACGTCATCAACCCTGCCCTGACAGAGGCCGGTATGGCGGGCTTTTGGACACCAAGCCTCATCATGATTCAGGGCTACTGCGAGTATACCTGCACCCTTTGCGGCAGCGTTTGCCCCACGAAGGCCATCCGCAGGATTTCAGTTAAAGAAAAAATCGAGGCTCCGGTAAAGATAGGGTCCGCCTATATTGTCCGCGGACGATGTCTACCCTGGTCCGGCAATGGGCCTTGCATCGTCTGTGAGGAACACTGTCCCACATCGCCTAAGGCCATACGCCTTTATGAAGGCTGGATGCCCGGGCCTGATGGAAAGTATATTGATGTAAAACTGCCTTATGTAAATCTCGAAAACTGTGTCGGCTGCGGTATCTGTGAGTATAAATGCCCTGTCAAAGGAAGACCGGCCATAAGGGTTATCGCCGCCGGCGAATCTCGATCCAAGAGAAACCAGATATTGCTCTAACACGTGATAAATTGGGGCTACCTCGGATTTCTAACGAACAGCTGATAACTTTTTAATCACGAAAGCACGAAATATTAAAAGCACGAAATAATTGATTTACTTTTCGTGTCTTCGTCTTTTCGTGCTTTCGTGATAAGATTAAGTTTGAAAAGTATGTGTAATAATATTCATACATTTTATCACCAGTGGGCTACAATGATTTATTGAGGCACTATAAACTTTAGTTCATTTTAATTTTTTGTCTTGTCGGAGTGAGGTATTATATGTTGAGAATATGGTTGCTTTTCTGCCTGCTTTTGGGGGCGGCCGCCCCGGTTTTTGGTAACCCACTCGGTATCCTTGAGTTTTCAGACTTTCCTTCGCTGATTTCAGGTTCCAGGATCGACGGCCCTTTATATTTTTGCGATGAACCGGTTCCCCTCGAGAAGCAGGAAGTTCGTGAGCGGTTGGAAAAGGAACTTTTGCTGATGCTGTGGAATCGTCCCCAGGTGATTCTCTGGATGAAGCGTTCCGGCCGATACTTGCCGCATATAGAAAAAATTCTGCAACAAAGACAAATGCCCGCGGATCTCAAATTCATCGCCATTATCGAGAGCAACTTAAGACCGCATGTTGGATCCTCCAAGGGGGCCCTTGGTTTCTGGCAGTTTATGGAATCGACCGGGAAAAACTACGGCTTGAAGATCAACGCGGACCTGGACCAGCGCAGGAATGTTTTTGAATCCACCCGGGCGGCCGCTGACTACTTTAAAGATCTTTATGCCATGCTGGGATCATGGACCCTGTCGGCGGCAGCCTTCAATATGGGTGAAGAAGGTCTCCAGGCTGAAATTATGGCTCAAAAAATCGATAACTTCTACGATCTATATCTGTCTTTGGAGACCCAGCGGTATGTTTTAAAAGCTGTGGCTGCCAAAATGATTTTATCAAGCCCTGAAAAATACGGGTTCCGGCTTCAAAAAGAGGATTTGTATCCGCTTTTGGAATTTGACCGCATTGAACTGGAGGTTACCTTCAGAACGCCTATCCATATCATCGCTCAAGCGGCCCAAACATCTTTCAAAACTATCAAGGATTTAAACCCTGAAATCCGGGGGCATCACGTAGCCCCCGGTAACCATTCGATTCTGATACCCATAGACAGGGCACAAGATTTTTACGTTCGCTACCAAGATCTTGCGGAACAATGGCAGGCAAAGAATGCGCAGCATATTTATGTGGTCAAAAAAGGAGACAATCTTTATGTAATTGCCGATCGCTTCGCTGTACCTTTGCCGGCTTTGGCTATCTGGAATGAACTCAACCTGAATAAACCGATCTATCCGGGACAGCGGCTGACCATTTACCCGGGCAAAACAACACCTACGGAAAAATAATTGGATCTATGCGAAAAAAACACGACATGTGATAGAAGATAAAAGCTGATTGGAGGTGATTATGAAAATAGTAGTTAATTTTTTGGGGGCTTCGGCCATCATTGTCTCATTTGTTTTGGCTTCATGTGCCCCTACTAAATTGACCGGTGTATACAAAGACAGCACCTACACGGGAGGGTTTCTATCCAGTGTCCTGGTTGTGGGGGTTGCCGAAAATCTTAGAAACAGGAAAATGTTTGAGCAGTTTTTCGCAGAGCAGTTCCAGAATAATGGAGTAAAAGCGTTTTCCAGCGCTGATGTTATTCCAGCGGACAAGGAATTAGACAAGGATACTATAAAAGGCCTGGCAGAGAAACTGGGAGCAGAGACGGTACTGGTAACCCATTTAGAAGCTGTTGAGGAAAAAGAGGAGTATATTCCACCAGTTTATACTCATATTCCAGAGCCGTATAATCAGAATTTAGGTCGTCACTATACCAGCGTCTATGGATATGTTCACGAGCCTGGATATTACGTAACGCAACAATATGTACGCCTGGAGAATAATCTATATGAAACCAAAACAGAAAAGTTGATTTGGTCGTCCTCGTCCGAGACCATCAATCC
>JAQYVG010000258.1 GCA_030145595.1 Desulfobacterales bacterium
ATTCTTCGATTCTTCGGACCCATTGATGTGCCAGGTCTTTGGTGTGCACTACAATCAAAGCGGGCTGCCTGCGCTTTGAGATAATATACAGGGCCATTACCGTTTTTCCGCTGCCGGTGGGCGCACTTAAAGTACCGAACTCTTTGGCCTGCATGGTCTGCATTGCTTGCTGCTGAAATAATTTTAACTCTCCGTTAAAACTGTAATTTACAGCCGGCAGACTGCGTCTGCGGTCATCAATCTGATGTGATATATCATCGCGCCTGCAAAGCAGTATCAGCTGCCGAATGTATCCCCTTGGTATCCACAAGCCGTTGTCCCGAACTTTATCAAAAAACCGCAGCTCTCTGGGGGTGCCCCGATTCCAGCGCCCCAGCCTCTCATTTTCAAGCCATTTGGGGTTTAAAAATTTCAGTTTTTCCATAAGCTCTTCCCGCAGTTTTGACGGGATTGAGCTTAAACGAAGATTATTTTTAATGATAATTTTCATATGCATAATAAAATCGTGTTACGATTTTATGAAACACGGCTATACCGCTCTGTCTTGTTTTAGGTTATAATTAAATCCTCGAAAATATTCAAGTGCTGCCCATCCATAAATGAATTGGAGCACTAAGCAGTTTCCAATTCTTACAACCCTTTTTGTTTGACACACCCAGTTCATCTCTCTATGTTAGCGTTAAGATGAAGATTAATTTAAAAAAATGGCAAGCCGATATGTTAAACGAGTTTCTCGAACAAGTTCCTGCCAATCCCGGTAAAGCTTTAGAGGAACAGGTATCTGTTATTACATACGGCGATTTATCCGTAGGCAATGGTTGGTACAAGCAAGGGCGAGTTGAGATTTCACCGGCGATTAGACACCCCAGGATGCTGATTGAAAGAACTCTGCATGAATGCGGGCATGGTATTGAAGAGTGGCTCAAGAAGAATGGACAATCTCTTTATGCTTACAATCTTGAGCAAATAGCTGATGGTTTCGCTCTTGCTTTGTTGTATCCGAATATTCTTATGGAGCCGGAACTGAAAAAGATAAGAAAAATTTATAGTGAATCGCTCTTTTTAGAAGGTTTTCCGAGTATTGATACTGAAAGCTTAATTGCAAAGTATGTGCGCCATGCGGAAGAACTTATGCAAAAGAGTTTTTTCAAACATGGCGCCAAGGTATCATCCTTATTATCAGGCCTGTTTGACCAACAAGGAGACGGTTTTCTAAGGCGTTATTCAACTGCGTTTACAAATTAAAATCATAGCCCTGATGGTTCACATCTTTAGGTATTCGCAGTGTTTTTAATCAATTTCTTGGAAATATTAGCAGCCATATTTCTGGGGGCAAACCTATTGGTAAAAGTCAATAATGAATTCTTTACTCCGGAAATTACAGAAAGCTTTTTAGCAAATAATGCATTTACGCCAATTGTTGCAACATCTCTGGATCGCATTCTTGCGCTATTTGCCCAAAGGCCTTTTTTCTTTTCACCAATACCGGCAGAATCGAAAAAATTGGTGTTTGTAGCACCGGGAGACAAGCAGGTCACAACTACTTGATAGTCTTCCAGCTCTTTTGCCAGGGCCTCAGAAAAATTGAGCACATAGCTTTTTGTGGCGGAATAGGCTGCAAGATACGGTACTGGTTGATATGCTGCCGTTGAAGCGACATTCAAAATATATCCTTTACTTCTTTTTTTCATTTCATTGCCGAAGAGTGTGCATAACTCAGTTAATGTCGTTATATTTAACTGGATCATTTCTTCAACTTTACTCATCTCTAAATCAATATGCTCTCCTTGAATTCCAAAACCGGCATTATTTATGAGCACATTAATTTCTGCATTCTGATTAAGCGTTTCTTCATAAACAGTTCGGGCTGATTTGACCTTTGACAAATCGACAGACATTGTCATAACTAAAATATCGTACTGTTTTTCAAAACTAACCTTTATATCATCAAGTTTTTCTCGATTTCTGCTTGCTAAAAAAAGATCATAACCCTTCTCTGCAAAAATAGTTGCAAAATCATAACCAATGCCGGATGTTGCACCTGTAATTAATACAGTATCTTTTTTTGCCTCCATATTACCCCCGATTTTATTCACTACATTTTTTTTTAAGGATCACTCCAACTAAATTGTAGAAGACCCACAATTCCAAGCCCTGAAGCGGGGTATCCATCGGGGCACATGAGCCATGTACTCCAAATATGGCTCCCCGAACCTCTGTTTCAGTTTTTTTTCCTCGATAAAGGGGAGATAAAGCATTTTCCCGGCCAAGAAAATTATCGTCCACAGGAAAAGCGGCCAGGAATTGAATAGAACGGTTTCTCCCAAAAGTATGAGTATCGCTCCGGCAATCATAGGGTTTCTGACATATCGGTACGGGCCGGCGATAACCAGTTTTTTAGGGGGCTCCCAAGGTGCGGGTGTCCCATCACCGGACTTAGTAAAGAGTGTAGCTGTTCGTACCGCCAGGTAACCTCCTGTCGAGACGATTGCCATGGCAAGAAAGAATGTAACCTCAGTCGGGTATTGTAAATCAAGAGAAAATCGCGTTCCTCTCGAGACAATCAATATCGCTGTCGGAACAAACACCAGCACAGTGCCGGGTAAAATGATGATCGCTTTCATTAAACTCCAAGTCATGATTATCTCCCTCGATGTATAGACCCTAAAAACTGCATGAAAACTTTTGAAAAGGAAATTATATTTAATTATAAAAGTTGGTTAGCTCCAATTTCGAGGTAGTTCCGACGCACCTTATTACTGTGTATCGACTTCTTCAAATTTTTCAAAACTTTTCACCCTTTGGGCTTCAGGCTACGCCTAAGGCTACGACTCGACAGGTCGCTTTCAGCTACGCCCAACAAGTCGGGATCGCCGCTTTCACCGCATCTGCTTTGTTGCAGGGCATTCACGGTAAACTACTACAGCTTCACTCCCTGCGCCTTGCAGCTGCGGCGAAATCGGCAATTGCAGATTTTAGGTAGACAGCTATTGTTGATCTACTGATTGTATCGTGGCTCTTAAGCCGCAGCGATTAGCTGTCGCCTGCAAGAGCATGGTTAGCTGAGCTTGACGGCTGTTCCATACACTAACAATTCAGCGGCACTGCCAACAACACTCGTAGTCATATAGCGAACATTAATGACTGCATCGGCTCCCATTTCAGCAGCCTTAGCTGTCATCCTCTCGGTAGCGGTTGACCGAGCGTTCCCCATCATCTCCGTGTATTCAATCAATTCACCACCAAGAATCAGCCTGACTATGGCGGATAGGTCTTTGCCAAGCCATATGGCAAATACCGTGTGTCCCTGGACTAGACCGAGAATCTCAGTTATTTCTCGACCGGGCAGTACATCGGAGTTCAACAGCAGAACCGTTCGATCAGACTCAGCAGCAAGGGGCTTTTCAACTGCTGCCGTTTGTGCCCTTTGTTCGAGAGCTAATATCGCCAGCACCACAAGGATACCCCCCAAAAGGCAGAAAATCGCTATCCTCAGCCACCATGGCACGACCGGATCATCGGCAACCATTACGTGCCACGGGATCCCGGCAAATACTGCGGTAAAAAGCCCGAGCACAAACGCCACTGAGCCAATATGTCGAAGTACTTTCATAGCTTCTCCTTTTTGACCATCACAAACGAAATCTCAGCTAATGGTTGAGATTGTTGGATTTGGCCGGTTGGGTGTTCGCAGCGCAAAAACTCCAGAAAATTCTGCCGTTTTTCGTGAATTTTGCTGCAGTATTTTTCGGTCTACATTTTCAAACCAATAAAGAATCAATATTTCCTGCCCTGCACTAAGCCCCAATAAGCCATCAAGTAATTCTTCCTTGACAACCAAATTACAAAGAGGGCCGTTTGATTCAATATTCCTAGGACATTCATCAATATATTTGTATGGAGTTTCTATGTGGCCAATAAATTTAACAACTGCTTCCATGATTTCATCTCTCTTGCCAGCTAACAGGTATTAGCGGGAAGCCCTTATATTCAATAGGCGGAAATCCTCATATTATCAATCCGGGAAATCCGATAGTCCCCCTAGCTTGTTTGGGGCTCTAAATATGCGCTTGACAACAGCATTTTATATGTACAATAAGCTGTACAGGAGGTGCTTTATGAAAGCTATAACCTATACAGCCGCCAGGCAAAACCTTGCAAAGACAATGGATAAAGTATGTCAAGACCGCGCGCCGATAATCATAACACGTAAAACTTCTGACTCTGTGGTCATTATGTCACTTGAAGACTATGAAGCCCTTGAAGAAACGGCTTATCTCTTACGGTCACCAAAGAACACCAGGCGTTTGATTGAATCTATCTCCCAACTTGAAAACGACCAAGGTAACGAAAAGGAACTCTTAGAGTGAAGCCCGTCTTTTCTGACCACGCCTGGGATGATTATCTCTTTTGGCAGAAAACCGATAAAAAGGTTCTTTATCGTATCAATACCCTCATCAAAGAAACGAAACGAACTCCGTTTGAGGGTATTGGAAAACCTGAACCGCTTAAACATGCTCTTTCCGGCTACTGGTCCCGACGCATCACTGATGAACACAGGTTCGTTTATAAAGTATCTGAAAATGCAATTCATATCGCCCAGTTGCGCTACCACTACTGATCATTTCCTTTAGCCC
>JAQYVG010000259.1 GCA_030145595.1 Desulfobacterales bacterium
GACAGTTTTTGTGGTAGACGACGATCCTTCAATCAGACAATCTCTGAGTCTACTTCTAAGTTCAGCAGGATACGGAGTCCATACCTTTGCTTCGGCAAACGAATTCCTTGAGTCGGAACGCGACACACAGGGTCCCGCCTGTCTTGTTGCGGATGTAAAAATGCCGGGCCTAAGCGGCCTAGATTTGCAAAAAGAACTTGCATCAAGGGATTACGCCATACCGGTTATCTTTATAACCGGTCACGGCGACATTCCTATGAGTGTGCGGGCCATGAAGATGGGTGCCGTCGATTTTCTTGCCAAGCCTTTTGATGATGACGAATTTCTCGATGCCGTGAACGAGGCGCTTCTGAAGAATTTGCAAGCCCGCGCCGATCTTACTAAACAAAAAGACATCGTGCAAAGACTGGATTCCCTGACAACGAGGGAACACGAAGTTTTGACCTATTTAATCACAGGGATGCTGAACAAACAGATTGCCTATGAATTAAAAATTTCCGAACGGACGGTTAAGGCCCATCGCAAACAGGTATTTGATAAAATGGGTGTCACATCCATAGCCGAACTCGTGCGACTGACCGAGAAAGTGGGTATCAAGCCGGCTTTGAAAGGCCAGTAGTCAGTGATCAGTGATCAGTTTTCAAAAACAGTAATCAGTAACCAGTGATCGGTCATCGGTGATCCGTGATCCGTGAGGGGTTGTAATATAGAAAATGTATGCAAAGAGTTTCAGAGATATGCAATGAAAACTACTTATCATTGGCATCACTTATTTGAGACACCCCCACACCATATCACCAGACGAATAATATCTTAACAATGACTTAAATTCCAACTTAGATTCTTAAAGAACTGGTAGACTGTTAACGGCTAAACAAACTGCATTTTGGAACAGGCTAAAAGAATTTTTAAAGACTCTAATGCAGAATGAAAACAGCTTATACTTTGATATTTAAAAGTTGTATGATAAAATGATTAAAATTTCGGCGCTTTCAAACCTTTGAGTGAAAGGGGTTAATTGTCTTACCTTAGGTCTGGTGGAATTCGAATACGGTTGAAAAGTGAGTTAAAAAAATCGCTGAAGATTAAACATACCTTTGATATTGTGGGAAAAAATGAAAAGTATAGATGAGGTCAGAGAAATCATAACAAAACACCGCGAAGTTATAAAGGATAAGTATGGTATCGCTATTGTGGGCATTTTCGGGTCTTATGTACGAGGTGATCAAGAGCAGCAGAGCGATATCGATCTGTTGGCGGATGTTCTCAGGCCCATCAGCCTGATTGAAATGGTAGGCGCTGAAATTTACTTGAGCGAAGCTCTAAAAATAAAAGTGGATCTTGTTCCAAAGCGCAGCGTGCGGGAAGAATTGCGCGATGACATCTTCGAAGAGGCTATAAGTATATGACAAGATCGATAAATTTGTATGTAAAAGACATTATTCAGAATATGCTTGATGCCGAAGAGTTTATTCAAGGGCTATCCTATGAGACATTTACCTCCGACAAAAAAACCTTCAATGCTGTTGTTCGCTCTATTGAAGTCATTGGAGAGGCAGTAAAAAATATCCCGGACGAGGTTCGCAATAGATACCTTGATATACCCTGGAAGGAAATGGCGGGAATGCGTGACAAGCTCATACATTTTTATTTTGGTGTTGACCCGGAGGCTGTCTGGGTCACCGTGAAAGAGAGCATTCCGGCAATAAGACCGATTTTTGAGCGGATACTTCGAGATTTGGAGAAATAGAGCAAGGCGCTGTCACCATCCCGGGGCAACAAGTTTCGAAAAATCAGCTTCCATACAGATTATATTATACCACCGAAAACAGACCACTAAGCACTGATAACTGAAAACCGATCACTATTCCTTTCCCACTATTCCCACCACTATCACTAACCACTGTTCCATTTTCATTGCCCAACGAATACCGACAACTGATCACCGATAACTGATAACTGATAACTAATCACTGATCACTGGAACCTGTTCATCGATATTGTACTAAAGTGCAATGCACCAAGGTACAATTGTTTTTTCATTTTTTATTGATTATCCATAAAATGAGCTAAAAATTAATTTAAAGCTTGCCGATTGGAGACCGCTTTGCAGGATGAAACCAAAATACTAATTTACGTTGTCGACGATGCCGCATCTGTTCACCAGGCCCTGGAAATGCCGTTTATTTCGGCAGACATGGAAGCCCTGGCTTTTAAATCGGCCGAAGATTTCCTTGAATACGAGTTCAGGGAAGAGAAGGCCTGTCTGATTACCGACATAAAAATGAAAGGACTGAGCGGGCTTGAGCTTCAGCAACAACTTAACGAACGAGGAATTAAATTACCGGTTATTTTCCTCACCGCCTTTGATTCGACTGAGAGCAGGCAGCAAGCCGAACAAGCCGGTGCGGTCGGTTATTTTCGAAAACCGGTGGATGATCAGGCTCTGCTGGATACCATCCAATGGGTCTTAAGTCGCGATTTATCATCTAAGGAACAAATCGCAACGAAATAAAGGAGGAATCATGCGCAAAAAGGACCGTCAATCACAACAAGCATTAAAATCTGAGACGAGCCGCCGAACCTTTCTAAAAACCAGTGCTGCTGTTGCCGGTGCCGCATTAGCAGGAGCAGCCGTAAAGGCATCTTCTGCGTCTGCAGCAACCCAAACGAAATCTAAAGGAACAACTTCGCTTCAGGATGTCGTCGCCCGGCCGGATCTTTGGTACTATCCCGGCGAGGAGGTGGCGCCCGATGAAATGCGTGTCACTCTGATGGGAACAGGATGGGGCAACATCATCCGGCCCGCCCAGATGGGTGCCAGCATCTTCGTCGAACTCGGCAACGGGGATTCGTTTATGCTCGACGCAGGACCAGGCTGCATTACCAACTACAACTGCATGCAGGTCCCAATGTCCAGGATGAACAAGATATTTCTAACTCACCTGCACCTCGATCACACTTCCGATCTCGCGTGGATCTATAGTTTTGGTCCGGTTGTCGACCGGTTCGTACCGCTGGAGATCTACGGTCCTACCGGCATGACTCCCGAGCTTGGCACCAAAGCCAACATCGGGAACGGCTTGAAGGCGCTCACCAAATGGAACCGGGACAGCTTTGCCGCCTCATGTCCGATCGACGATGGCTACAAGCTCGAGATACACGAGCTCGACTACCTCAAGAATCCGGGTATCGCCTATAAGAAAAACGGGGTCACGATCAAACATTGGCCGGCCCTTCATGTCATCGATGGTGCCATCAGCTTCAAACTGGAATGGAACGGACTGAGTATGGTCTGGTCCGGGGACACGCAGCCCAACCAGTACATGACTGAAAACGCCAAGGGCGTTGATCTGCTGATCCATGAAACCGCGCCTGACCCGGCACGCTACGCTATGGCGCAGAACATGCCCCTGGCGGTGGCCAAAAATGTGGTCAAGGTGTCTCACACACCGGCCAAGGCCCTGGGGAAGATCTTCAAGCTCACCAAGCCCAGACTGGGTGTCACCTGCCACTCGCCTGTCGATCCCCAAGAATACGATCTTATTCACCGGGGTGTCCACACGCACTGGGATGGCCCCTACCAGATCGGCGAGGACCGGATGGTCTTCAACGTCTCCAAGAAACAGATCATGATTCGCAAGGGAGCACTGCAGGATCGCCCCTGGTCAACCGGGGTTGAACAGCCGTCGACCACCAAGCCCGCATTGGACAACAGGAAATTCCGAACCGCCATATTCCAGGAGAAAGTATTGAAAGACTATTGATATGAAAACAGAAACACTACCAGTTCCCCTGACGATCATCGGCGGATTCTTGGGTTCAGGAAAGACCTCATTGTTGAATCACATCATCAACAATACGCGTGGCAAACGATTTGCTGTGCTGGTTAACGACTTTGGAGAGATCAACATAGACGCCAAGCTGGTGGTTTCGGTGGAAGACGGAGGCGAGACCATCAGCCTGGCCAATGGCTGCGTCTGTTGTGTGATCCGCGACGACTTGCTGAAAGAGGTGATCCGCCTTTTCGAGCGGGACCCTTTGCCTGAGCACATCGTGCTCGAGACCAGCGGGGTGGCTAAGCCGGTATCGGTGGCCGAAACCTTTTTAAACCCTTCCGTGTACCATCTGGTCGAAACCCAGAATATGATCACACTGCTGGACGCTGATCTGGTGATCGACGATCAAGCCGGTTACACTGACCTGGCCTTCAGCCAGATCGCGGTGGCGGACCTTGTGGTCATCAACAAAACCGACTTGGTATCGCCTCGGCAGATAGAGGACGTGCGGCAAAAAGTCGAGGCCATTGTGCCCGGTGCCCGTATCTTGGAAACCACTTTCGGGGAAGTGCCCCTCGATTTGATCTTTGACGATCAGATGAGCAAAGCCATGGCCGGTTTGCGGGAGCGAAACAATTTGTTGATGCCTTACAGCGCGCCTCCCGCCAACGAGGAATTTGCCACCTGGACCTTTCGCAGTCAAGCGGAATGGTCTTTTAACGCCTTGCAGCGGGCGGTGGAGCATCTGCCGAAGGGTATCTACCGAGCCAAGGGCCTGGTTGCTGTCTTACCGTTCCAAAATTTCTCCAGCGATGACGATCTGGGCTATTTTAGTTCGGGC
>JAQYVG010000025.1 GCA_030145595.1 Desulfobacterales bacterium
CAAGCGTAGCGCTCCTCAAGCGAAGCGATCCTCAAGCGTAGCGCTCCCTTTTCATATGACAAATGACTTTTACATATATTAATCTTAGTGGATTCGTGGATTCGTGGATTCGTGGATTTGTGGATTTGTGGCTTTGTGGCTGAACTATTACGTAAAACGACTACATCTCCATGGAAGTTACCTGCCTGACTTCCTCTAAAGTAGTGAGCCCCCCCACAACTTTTTCATATCCAAACTCTCTCAAATTCTTGTGCCCTTTTTCCTTCATATAGTTTTGGAGGATGTCAATCGTCGGATTACTCAAAATAAGATCCTGCAGGCCGTCGTCCATCTCCAGCAGTTCATAAACACCGATGCGTCCTTTGAAACCGGAATCAAAGCATTCGCTGCACCCCTTGCCCTTAAATAGCCGCCTCTGTTTGTCTTCATTAAGCCCAAGTTCTTTGAGTACTTCCTTAGAAGGGTAGAAATTAGTTCTACATTCAGAGCAAATCGTACGCACCAGACGCTGTGCCATAGAAGCCAGCAGGGATGAAGAAATAAGATAGGATTCAATTCTCATTTCTAACAGCCGGGTAATAGCACTGGGGCTGTCATTGGTGTGAAGCGTTGAAAGCACCATATGTCCGGTCAAAGAGGCCTGGATTGCAATCTCGGCGGTTTCCCGGTCTCGAATTTCGCCCACCAGGATAATGTCCGGATCCTGCCTGAGGGCATGTTTCAAAAACGTGGGGAAAGTAAGGCCAATGGCATTCTTTACCTGGTTCTGATTAATGTTCTTTATCTGGTATTCCACAGGATCTTCAATGGTGATAATATTTTTTTCCTGGCTGTTAAGTATGGATAATGAAGCATACAGTGTGGTGGTCTTGCCGCTTCCTGTCGGACCGCAAACCAAAATAAGGCCGTGGGGCCTTTTAAGCAGAGACTTGTAGCGTTCCGACAACTCAGTATCAAAACCTAACTTGTTGATATCCAGAATGGCTCTTCCTCTGTCCAGAATTCTCAAGACGATCTTTTCGCCATATATTCCCGGCATGGATGAAAACCGAAGATCAACCGTACGCCTGTCTACATTCACCTGAATGCGACCGTCTTGCGGCATACGTCTTTCGGCGATATCCAGGTTGGCCATCACCTTCAGTCTGGACACCACGGCCGGATGCATATCAATTTTAGGAGACATGAGTTCATATAAAACACCGTCAACCCGGGCTCTAATCTGAAATTTTTTAGGCTGCGGCTCCAGATGAATATCGCTGGCACCGTCCCGAATAGCTTTGAGCAGGATCATATTGACCATAGTGATCACCGGGCTTCCCTCCGCCATTTCAGCGATCTCACTGATCCCCCTCTCCGACACGCTCTCAACGACCTCTATTTCGGCATCTTCGAAGCTGGTCATAACATCATCAATGCTCACATCTTCCCGGTAGCTTTGATTGACGGCTTCTATAATATCATCCACACGGCATATGACCGGCTGTACTTCCAGATTGGTGATTTTGGAAATTTCGTCAAACACAAAAATGTCATTAGGATCTGCCGTGGCCAGGGTCAGTATATTGTTGACGCGGAACATGGGAATAACTTGATAAAGGATAGCCTTTTCTTTGGGCAAAACATGCGCAATCCGGGGGTCTACCAAACCTTTGCGCAGCCAGACATGCGGTATCCCCAACTGCTCTCCCAGGACATTGGTCAACTCCTGTGCGGTCAGAATCTTTTTGTCTACCAAAACTTGGCCAAGCGGTTTGGAAACCTCTTTTTGAAGGCGCAAAAACTCAACCAGTTCATCCGGAGTAATGCGCCCCTGGCGTACCAGAATTTCTCCAAGCTTCATTCTTTTTTTTGGTATATTGCTCTTTTTCATGGATAACTTCTCAGGGCTTCGGCAATATCTTCATAGACAAAAAAAACGTTGATAAGCCGTGTTGACAGTAATATGTCCCGGCAAACCGCATTCAGGCCGGCAATTTTTATGGCACCGCCTCGATTTTTGAGTTCATTGTGCAACTGTAGTAAAAGTTCCAGTCCCTTGCTGTCCAGGAAGGACATATTTTTACAATCCAGGATAATCCTGGTTTGATTTTGGCCGACTAACCCCTTTATCAGGTCTTCTAGTTCTTTACAATTTTGATAGGTCAGTGACTTGCCGGGGTCTACAACATTGCTGGCTCCAACTTTCTTTATACCGATTTTAGTTTGCTGTTTCTCGGTATCGCTACTGGCCATATTCTCCTTCTTTCGTAATAGTTCAGCCACTAAGGCACTAAGACACTAAGATTATTACATGCAAAAGTCAATTGTCATTTGCCATTGGAGTGCTACGCTTGAGGAGCGCTACGCTTTAGGATCGCTTTCAGCCGGCGTAGCTAAAGCTACTTTGGCGAAGTCGGCTCGCTTAAGGGGGAAAAGTCTTTTTATCAATACCCCTCAAGGCCGCCAGGCCGCTCCTCAAACGAAGTGCTCCTCAAGCGTAGCGGTCTTTTCTATCCCCCTTCTTTGTGCCTTCGTGCCTTCGTGGCTGACTGTTCTTCTTTCTAAAATCCCAAGCCGAATATCAGGTTTCTCCAAGATAGAACTCTTCCATTGGTAATTTTATCGTAAAATGAGTCCCCCTGCCGGGGGTGCTCTCGACATTGATTTCACCACCGTGCAGATGAACAATCTCCGAAGTAGTTGCCAGTCCCAGCCCACTGCCGTCTTGATCGGTCACTTGCGGGTTGTCGGAACGATAGAACTTTTCAAATATGTGCGGCAGCTCTTCCGAAGAAATACCGTATCCGGTATCAATAATGTCAAAGACTACCATTCTATCCTGCTCGCTGATCTCTAATGTAATGCTGCCGTTTGGGGGCGTATATTTCAAAGCATTGCCTAAAACATTAATAATTGCGGTCTTCATCAGATCCTTGTCGGCCATCAAATTAGGAAATATGTCCGGCTGATTTTTCTCAATAGTGATGTTTTTCTCAAGAGCTGAAGCCTCGATGGACGAGATACAGTCTTCGAAAAACCCGTCGGTTTTCACCAGCCCTTTGTCTAAGGTGAGGCTTCCCATCTCCATTTTTGAAATATTAAGAAGGTTTTTAACCATATCTGCCAATCGGTTGGTCTGTTCATTAATGGTATTATAAAATTCTTTTTGCAATTCAATGTCTTCAATTTCACCGTCCATAAGCATTTCGCTGTATGATTTAATATTTGTAATCGGAGTCAGAATCTCATGGGCAACGTGAGCGATAAATTCGTGCTTAGCCTTTTCCGCTAAGGATTCGACTGTGGCATTGTGAAACGAAATTATTTTTCCGATGGGTGTGTTTTCACCACCCACGAGATAGCTGGCGGAAACCTTGAAGATTTCACCCGGGGGTGTTTCGGGAAAAATGGATTCCACCCCGCTTATGGTCTTGGACTGCCCGACCGTATCATCATGAGAAACGAATGAAGTAATTTCACTGTGATCTATAACGGCACTGAAGGACTGCAAAATCACGTCTTCCGGCTTTTTGTCTAACAGCTTAAGCATGTATGCGTTAATATGGTCAATATTTTCCTGAATATCGGTTATTATGATGCCAAAGTTGATTGAATCTAAAATTTTGACAATTTTATTTTTCTCGAAAGTCGTCACGCCCAGCTTGGAAATCAAGTCCACATTGTCTGTTTCGATAAGTTTCACTTTGCTTTTTATTGTGCTTAAATACTCCTCAAGATCATCAATTATTGGTGCAATTCCGACTACTCTTCCTGAAACTTTGACCGCCGGCTTTGAATCGCTGCCGGTTGTAACAAAGAATTGATCTAAATTCTTTAACGGTTTGAGTGCCAGCGTTACCCCATAATAGCCTATAAGTAAGACGGCTAATATTAAAAAAGCAATCATTGCCAGGAAACTAATACGCTCCCATGAGAGAAGCGAGGACGACGGAAGTTCGAGGCCCAGCCGAATGGTGCCGTTTCTTTGCCCGTTTTTATAAACAGGTTTGGCGAATTCGAATATTTTATCCTTAGATCCACGGACCTCAAAGGTTTGTTTTAATAGCCCCGTTGCAGCAATGGATTTTGCCTGGATATCCTTTGGGATCTTAGAGGAAAGATCCTCGGAAGATAGTGAAACCAGGGCATTTCCGGCGTGGTCATGTATAAAGAGGTAAACAAAACCTTCTTGAGTAGTATATTCCGTGAGCGTTCTAAGAAAGTAGTCGCGCTTATCAGACTCAAACTCCATGATAGGATACAGTGCAATGAGGCTTGCCAGATAATTCCCTTTGCTCAGGATCTCTTGTATATTCTGCTTTTCATCCTTTTGTTTCAGGTTTAGCGTCAAAATAGCGACCCCAATAATAAAGATCGCAAGCAACGCTATACTTATCCGTGGTTTCATACAATACCTGTCTATTAAATCTATTACCGTCCGGAAACTGCTATTTTTGTAATAGTTCAGCCCCCACAGCCGTCCCAAGTCTCTCCAGTGTATATGGTTTTTTTATATAAGTTCCTGCTCCCAGTCTTTGAGCCTCTTTAACCTGATCTGTTTCAGAAAAACCGCTGGCGATTACCGCTTTCTGTCCAGGGTTCAAATCAAGAATTCTTTTGTAGGTTTCAAGCCCGTCGATTCCAGGATCCATAATCATATCCAATACCAATAAATCTACAGTATTATCTTTAATATAGTCAACGGCTGCTTCACCATTTGAAACCACTGTAGCGGAATATCCCAGTTTTACCAGCATTTTATAAGCTATTTCTCTTTGTTCTGCCACATCATCCACAATTAAAATCGACTCTCCTTTTCCCGCCAAATCTTTGATGGATAACCGGTGGTTATCATTGACCATTTCCTCTCTGGTGACGGGAAAATAAAGGGTAAACGTCGTTCCTTTTTCTCTGGTGCTTTGAATGTCAATATACCCTTTATGGTCTTTCACGGTGCCCCATACCACCGCCATACCCAATCCTGTACCGCTGTTCCCCATAACTTTTTTGGTATAAAAGGGATCGAATATTTTATCCATATCCTCAGCAGAGATACCCAGTCCGGTGTCTGAAACTGTAAAGGTAACATAATCCCCTTCTTGCACATCGTCATACCCGCTTAACGGACTGTCAATATATCGGTTTTCGGTTGAAATTAAAATTTTGCCTCCCGCTGGCATAGACTCAGCTGCATTAGATACTAAATTCATGACTGTCATGGATAGGTGTGTCGGGGAGCCCTTAACATGCAACAAACCGGTTTCAAAATCGGTTGCTAGTTCAACTTGAGGGTGGTACCTTTTTAGCTTATTATATTCGGGACTTTCTAAATATTCAGAAACAATATCGTTAAGCTGCACAATATCCTTGACCGCGACACCTCTTCTTGCCAGAGTCAGCAAATCCTGTACGATAGCGGCGGCTTTTTCCCCTGATTTTTTTACGGTTAAAATTGCATTTCTTAAAGGGCTATCCGGGGGAAGATCCATTAATATTAAATCGGGATAGCTTACCAGACCTGACAAGATGTTATTAAGATCATGAGCCACTCCGCCGGCAAGCGTTCCGATGGCTTCCATCTTCTGGGCATGCTGGAGTTTGGCTTCCAATTTCTTTTTCTCTTGTTCTGACCGATAACGCTCGCTGATGTTAACTGCAACGCCGGCAAGCAAAAAAGGCCTGCTCTCTTTGAAGATAGGAAATTTGGTGGTAAGGAAATACTCGGTTTCATCGTTAATTGTTACGATATCAACAGTGCTCAAGACCCTTCCTTCGGACATGACCATTTTATCATTTTCTTGCATCCGCCCGGCCACTTCAGCAGACCAGATTGCATCATCGCTCCGGCCGATAAAGTCATCCGGATCAACCTTGAGCATATTTTTATAGGCTTCGTTAAAATAAATATAACGCCCGTTAAAATCTTTCATGAAGGCTAAGGCCGGAAGATGTTTCATAAAAGAATCAAAGAGCTCTTTGCTTTCTCGTAGCGCCGCCTCCACTAAAATGCGCTCGTTGATTTCCTTTAGAAGCAGCTTATTGGTTGTGGTTAATTCGGAAGTGCGCGCTTTAACAAGAACTTCAAGGTGGTCCCGGTATTCTCTTAATTCTTTCTCCGTTTTTTTTCGTTCAGTCACATCCGTTATTATAATTATGAAGGTGGTTTCATCTCCTTTCACCTCTTGTTTCTTGATGATAACCTGTCTGTTATTAAGCTCAACCGGAGTGTCCCCATCGATTTCAGGGGGCCGGCCTTTTTCTGTTTTCAACAGGGTTTCTATATGCAAACGCTCCTTTTCGTCGAATAAATCTAAAAAATGTTTAAACAAGAGTTTTTCCAGCGGCATACCGAAGAAAGATGCCGCCGTTGAATTGGCATAAACGACCCTGCCGGAAAAAACCTCAAGAATTCCCTCTGCCATGCTTTCTAACATGGTTTCCAGATGGTGATTACGGGAAAGCAACTCTCTGGTCATTTGCCGGGGATATATTTCATCTAAGCCCTTAATCGCTTTGGGCCCATCTTCTTTTTGCGGAGAATCCGATTCTTTTACCGCTGCTAAAACATGCTCGGCAATTGAGTCTTCGGTGCCTTTTGCAATACAAGCATCCGCACCGATTTCCGTGTAGTCGAAGTCAAGTTCGGAAGCCGCCGCAGAAACAAGCACCAGGCAGCAATCCTGCAGGTGCTCCATTTTGCGGACAATTTTGCACAACTTGTCTCCACCGATCAGAGGCATTACAAAGTCGACAAAAATAATGTCAGGCGTATAGGAAACAAGCAGGTCCAGGGCTGAGAAACCATCTTCAGCAGTGACGACCTGATGCCCTTCTTCCTCCAGCAGATTTGATATGAATTCCAACATCTGCCGATTATCGTCCACCACAAGAATTTTCTTTTTCATGCTAAAAAATCCTTAATACAGAGTTCACAAATAATGATAGATGATGCGGTAATTTTTATCTGATGAATGCCGAGGTCTGTAATAGTTCAGCGCATCAACAGTTTATAGGCTGTGATCATGGCAACGTCTTTGCGGAAGCGTTGGTCGACTTCCAATTTTAACAAAGCTGCCAGGGTTTTGTCGTCCTGTTTTATTAAAAAATCCGGAGTAAGCCCCCTTCCCTGCCATGACTGTCCTTTGGGAGAATACATGGCCCCTGTAATAAATTTGACATGGAAATCGTTATCAAGCTTAAACGTTTTTTCAAATACCCCCTTGCCAAAAGTTTTCGTCCCTATTACAAGCGCTTTCTGTTGGTCCTGAAGGGCACTTGCCAGGATTTCCGCAGATGAAGCCGTATGGGGGTTGACCAGGATTGCAATATCAAATCTAAACGGCTTCGTGTTGACGGAAACATAATTTTGCAGCTTTTGTTCCCGCTGAAACGTTCTCAAAAGTATCTGTTTCTCTGGCAGAAACAACTCAACTATTCGTAAAGACTCGGAAAAGACACCGCCAGGATTGTTGCGAAGATCGATGATCAGCTTTTGAAAACCTTCATCTATTAATTTAGCCAGCTCATCCTTCAATTTGTCCGACGACTTGGCCGTAAACTGTTTAATTTCCACCAAAGCAATTTCATCGGTAAGTCGACTGATGATCAAAGTTTCCGTCTCAAATTTCCTGCGTGTGAGGGTGACATCGAAAATTTTAACGCCCCGGTTTACCGTCAGGTTAACTTTGCTCCCCTCTTTACCTTCTAAAAGTGCATTCAACTCCTGCAAAGTTTTCCCTTTGAGCGGGTGGGAATCGATCCGCAGGATATGATCAAAAGGTTTCAAAATCGATTCGGCCGGCGAATTCGGCAAAACTTCGGTAACCGTAAGGCGGCCTTCATTGAGGTTAAACGTACTTTTGATCCCGATGGAGATTTGATTGCCCTGTCGCGACAGGAAAATTTTCTCGTATTCTTCCGCCGTCCAGATTTTAGCAAGCTCCGGTGCTTTAGGCGGCGATATGTGGCGCAGCATCCCTTGAATTGCGGCCCAGTAAAGCGCATCCTCGGTGATTTCATCGCTGTAATAGTGCTGCATAATTAAATTTTTAACTTCTTCAAATGTTTTTTTTGACTCGGGAAATTCATGGTTCAGGTCGACCGGAAAAAGTGGTTTAAAATTCGTTTTTTCCCCGGCCCGGCACCACGGCGCCAAAGAAATAAAAAAAAGTAAGAAAACTCCGGCTGCCGCCAGTTTTAAACCTTTATTTTTTGGTTTCATGATAAAATTCTTGCCTTGCGGTCCTCAATAAACACCAAAACAGATGGTTTCGTAAAAAGGTTTACCCGCCGTAGGCGACCAGGGTCCATATACAAGAAATAGTATTTTTTCAGGAACGAGGCCATACATGTAGTATGCCGAGTCTCTGCAAAAATAATACAACGCAGCAGATGGGACTTTTTACGACGCCATCAAAATAAATTTATAATATTAGTTGTTTGTGTCGATCGTGTCAAGTTCTACCAGGGCCAGACCTTTGCCAGGTATTCTATGCTGGGCCAAAAATCTCCTTCCCGGTGGGGCTCAAGCGTGATTACGGGAGGATCTTTTTTTATGCTTTTGAGATGTTCAAAGAGCAGTGGAAAATCTATATTGCCCCGGCCCAATGCCAGATGCTCATCCTGATTGCCACAGTTATCATGGAGATGAACCTGGCCTAAAAACGGCCCCAGCGATTCAATCCATGTTTCCAGGGCACTGCGGCTGAAAGCGGCTTGATGGCCGGTATCGAAACAAAAACCAACGCTGTGATCAGCAAGGCTTTCGAAGATTATTCGCATATCATCAGGGCCGTGTTCATATACATTCTCCAGCATTAATACAGCGCCCTCATCTCTGACACGTTTGCTCAGCCAGAGCCATGTTTGCAGGCTGTTCTCAATCCACTGGTCTCTGAATGCCCCATATCGCTTCCAGTCATATGCGGCGTGGCATACCACCGTTTTGGGCTTAAACAGCGGAATCAACTCAAGCATCTGCTCAAAACGACGCCGGGTTAAGGCTCTCACCGCCGGATCCGGCGAACCGGGGGACAGATCAATAAAAGGTGCATGCAGAGTAATGCTGAGACCGCGCTGATGAAGCCGGTCGGCAATATCGCTGAATTGGGAGAAGCTGAAATTTTCCAGCGCAGTGCAATCCAGACCGATTTCCGGATTCAAACCGTTTGTTAAAAACATATCAAGATACGATTCGTAAAGCATGGTAAAGGGAATGTTTACCTGAGTTATTTCGATAAGCTTGCTCATGGTTATCCTTTTATGAAATAGCTAATTCAGGGGTCGGGGAGTTTCTCTTGTGGTCGCTGCATGGAAAATCTTTTTTTAAACCGTGTGAACTCGTATATAAGGGCTCGTAAAAAAGAACAGAGGCCATTATCACAAAAAAACAACAGTTTTGTTTTACGATGGGCAATCGTTTGCTATGAAACAATTGCGGCATCCGTCTGTTCTTTCTAACGGATCCCTAATACACTCAAACAGCACACGCTTTAAAAAAAGATCATCCATTCCGCTGGCAGATAATACTTAATAAAACTCACCGACTCCTCATTTAATTATAAGTTTGATTTTTTTATTACATCAACAATTTTTTCGGTTCGCCGGCTCAGCTCTTCGTCGGTCCAGGAGAGTTTAATCAGCATTGAGATTGTCCGGCGCATAATATCGTCGGACCGGGGAAGCTTGAGCGCTTCATAGTTCGGGTGAGACTCCAGCAGTTGAAGCGGCAGTTTTGCCAAAGACTTCATCTTCGTAAAGTGGTCCCACTGCCGCATATAATGCCAGTTGTTGTCATACCAGTAGAAGCATGCATCTATACCGGCCTGACCAAAGGCAGCGGCTGCTTTCCGGGTTTTTGATTCATCAGGCAGAAAAAAAGAAAGAAATGTGGCGGAGTCCCCTTTTTCATCCGGGATCTTTCTGAAAGTAATATTTGAAAATTGTGCCAGGGCATCCTTGATGATCTTCTTATGCTTTCGCTGTTTATCTATAATGAAATCGAGTTTATTTAGTTGAGCGACTCCTACGGCGGCATTCAGTTCGCTGATGCGAAAGTTTAGGCCCAAAACAGGATGACCCTCAAGGCCCCGGTCGCTGCCGATATGGTCATGGCCGTGGTCGGCGTAAGCATCCGCAGCAATATAAAGTTTTTTATCATTGGTTACAACAGCTCCGCCTTCACCGCAGGTAATGGTTTTAACAGGGTCGAATGAAAAACAGCCCATATGGCCAAAGGTACCGGCAGCCCTTCCTTTGAAAGTGGCGCCCAGCGACTGGCAGGCATCTTCGATCAAAATAAGGTCGTTTTGCTCACATATAGTATTAATTGCATCGATTTGCGCCATGGATCCGCACATATGTACGGGAATTACGGCCTTAGTATGAGGTGTTATTACGTTTTTGACACTTTCGGGATCAAGGCACAAGGTATCGTCTATTTCAGCAAAAACAGGGATCCCGCCGGCATACAGGACGGCTTCGATGGTTGCGATAAAGGTAAAGGGCGGCACAATGACTTCATCGCCGGCACCGACTCCGCAAGCTGCCAGCGCGATGCTGAGAGCTGCCGTGCCGCTGGAACACAGATGGCAATGGTTGACACCCATACGTTTGGCCAGTTCGAGTTCAAATGTTTTGGCCTTCCAGTGACCTTGACGGGCCTGGTCAAAACCATAACGGAACAGGACCCCTGTGTCCAGAACGTCCTGGACTTCTTTACGTTCCTCGTCGCCAAATACTTCAAAACCCGGCATAGTGATTCTCCTTCTTGGTGCCTTTGTGACTTAGTGGCTGAACTGTTGCGTTATTAGCGAAATAGCTGCTAAAATACTGTTTTATTGCCATACGGGCATATTGACTTGCCCTGGTACCTATATATTTTTCGTGCAACACAACTGCTGATATAACGATCTTGGCCGGCCCTTCTTTTTCTTCGGCAAATCCTACGAACCAGTCGTAACGGGCATCATGAGAGGCATTGTAGATGGAGCCGGATTTGCCGCCAAGATTGAGTCTGGAAAGAATGCGGTCGTTTTTAAAACCCCTGA
Organism: Desulfobacterales bacterium; assembly: GCA_030145595.1. Taxonomy (GTDB): domain Bacteria; phylum Desulfobacterota; class Desulfobacteria; order Desulfobacterales; family UBA11574; genus Desulfatibia_A. Next base: position 11,031 of record JAQYVG010000025.1, read on the forward strand.
AAGTTTTCTTGCCGGTGCCGGAAATAATTGTGGTTTCCATAAGATGATTAACAATTTTTGATGTTGCGGGTGTGATCGCCTGGTTAATGGTGGTCATTTGGCTGCGGTACATAACTCGGCCGTTTTCATCTTTGATCTGATCGACAATGGTAGGTTCTACCAGCCGGCCCTGGTTCAGTATGGCGGCGGTTATCAAGGCGCCGTGCAAAGGCGATATTTTTGTTTGGCGATTGAAACCGCTGGCTATTTCCGCCCATTGGTATGGATCGTCGGAAAGGGCGATCTGGCTGGGGGCAAGCTGAATCTCAAAATCAATATTTCGATTGAATCCAAAGGCAGCAGCATAATTTTCCAAGGTCGTTTTCCCCAGATAATGTACGCCGAGTTTACCAAAAACAGGATTGACGGATTGAGCAAATGAGTCTGAAAATGTTATCCTGTTGGTATATCTGTTTGTACGCTTCTTTAACTGAGATTTGTATAATGTGTGTTTTCTGCCGTTGTAGGTAAACATAGAGTCTAAATTAAAGCCACATTTTTCAATGGCCGCCGATGCGGTAACAATCTTGAAAATACTCGCTGCCGGGAACTTACTGTCCACACAAGGGTTGCCGGCTTGGTCGGCTTTATCATATCCGACCATAGACAGAATCCTGCCGGTTGCAGGATCCATTCCCACAATGCCGATGTAGCGCGATGTGGACAAATTCAGATTTTTTAAAAGATAATGCTGCAAACCAATGTCCAGACTGGTATCAACCTGATACTTAAGTCCGTCTGCAACGAAATTAAAGCTCTTGTCCTTGAGATTTAGTAAGGATTTGCCGTCCAGCAAGTCTTGAACATCCCTTTTGTTGATGAAGTTATTAGGTATATCGTGCGCATCCAGGCTGGCTTCACTTGGCGGGTTCAATTTTCTGATAGCATAAAAATAAGCCTTACTGCCAAATCCGCTGATCATTACGCCAAAAGTTGCAACTAAAATGACAGAAGCGGCACTTACTTTTAAAGTATTTTTAAGGGATTTCTTTTTAACGGTTAAATCTTTCAGCTTTGCTTGATAGTCTCGCCAGCTTGGTTTTTCAGGGTTCGCCTTGTTATGCATAACTTTATTAGGTACTTTTTTATAGGTTTTGAGTTTCGAGATATGCGATGCGGGTGTACATTAAAAAAAATCTTAACTCGAAACTCGCAACCCGAAACTCGCAACGATTTTCCAAAATTCAATATGGTTTTATAGAGCGGTTAGCCTCCTAAAAGCAATTTATTTTCAACTTATAAATAACGAAAATCTAATTTCCTAACTTAGCTGTGTTCCCGGTTTTACTTTTTTGTCCATGGTTGCGACTGCGCAGCCAGAATCATCTATGGCAGCCAGCAGCATTCCGTTGGAGAGGATACCCATAATTTTGGCGGGTTTTAAATTGGCAGCGACGATGACCTGTTTCCCCACCAACTCCTCGGGCGTGTAGTGGGCGGCAATACCGGCCACGATCGTGCGTTTTTCTCCAAGATCGACTTCGAGTTTGAGAAGTTTTTTTGCCCGGGGGATCGCTTCGGCTTGAATTACGGTAGCTACCCTAAGGTCAATCTTGTTGAAGGTGTCTATGGAAATCTCAGGCTTTATTGCAGGTGTTTCAGGTCTTGATTCAGATAACTTGTTTGAAGAAAGTTTTTCTTTTTTGAGGTCGATTCTTGGAAAAAGAGTAATTGATTTCGGCAGGGTTGTGCCCGGTGCCATGGTTTTCCAGGATTTGAGGGCGTCAAGGTAGTAAAATGGTTCTTGCGGGTCCATTCCCAGATGCTTTTGCATGGTTGCCGCCGTATCCGGCATGATGGGAAAGATGAGGCCGGATATAACCCTGAGGCCCTCTAAAAGATTATAGATAACCACCTCAAGCTGTTTTATGCTTGATTTTTTCTTTGCCAGCACCCAAGGTGTAGTGACGTCGATATATTTGTTCATCCGTCCGATGAATTCCCAGACGGCCCTTAAAGCTTGATGAAAGGCAAACGACTCCATGGCTTCTTCAAAGTCGGCGATGGCCTTGATTGCATCCGGTTCCAACCCCGGCTGCAGCTCCTGTTCAATCACGGCATTAATTTTAGGAACTACTCCTGAAAAGTATTTATGAACCATTGCCAGAACCCTGCTGAATAAATTTCCGAGATCATTGGCCAGGTCCGCATTAATGCGTTGTATCAGCGCTTCTTCGGAAAAACTGGAATCGAGACCAAAGACCATTTCGCGCATTAAAAAAAACCTGAAGGCATCGAGGCCGTAAATATTTGTTAACTGAAGCGGTTCTACTACATTTCCGATACTTTTTGACATCTTGCTTTGATCGACATTCCAGTATCCATGAACATTCAAATGTTTATATACAGGAATGCCGGCGGCTTTGAGCATAATCGGCCAGTAAATGCCATGGGGTTTCAAGATATCTTTGGCGATAAGATGCTGGGCAGAGGGCCAGAAATTTTTAAATAGTTCTCCATCAGGGTATCCTAAGGCAGAAATATAGTTTAAAAGGGCGTCGAACCATACGTATGTGACGTAGCTGTTATCAAAGGGTAGTGTGATCCCCCACTTGAGACGAGTTTTGGGTCTGGATATGCAGAGGTCCTCTAAAGGTTCCTTTAAAAAGGACAAAACTTCATTTTTATAGCGTTCAGGACGTATAAAGTCCTTATTATTTTTAATATAATCGATCAGCCAATCTTGATAGCGGCTCATTTTAAAGAAATAGTTGGATTCTTTGATAAGCTCAGGAATGGTTTCATGATCAGGGCACTTGGAGTCGACCAGCTCACGTTCGAGATAGAAACGTTCGCATCCAAAGCAGTAAAGTCCTTCATATTCGCTGAAATAAATGTCACTTTGGTCATAAATTTTTTGCAGTACCTGTTCAACAACAGCAATATGCGATTTGTCAGTTGTGCGGATAAAATGGTTGTATTTAATGGCCAGATCGGGCCAGAGATCTTTAAAGAGCTTGCTGATTTTATTGACATAGGTTCTGGGACTAAGGTTTTCTTCTTTGGCTGCACGAACGACCTTGTCCCCATGTTCATCCGTGCCGGTTAGTAAAAACGTTTCTGTTTGGCGCATGGAATGAAACCGGCAGGCAACATCGGCTACAATAGTTGTGAATGCATGCCCAAGATGGGGCCTTGCGTTCACATAGTAAATCGGCGTTGTTATATAAAAAGGCTTAACCATTTTTTCTCCTGCTTATCTTAATGTCTCGTAAAAAGTCACGAATTCAACTATAGATGGCTAAGTAAAAAGGTTCATATACAAGGCGTAGAATTTTTTCAGGAACGAGGCTATACATGTAGTATGCCAAGTGTCTGAAAAAATACTACAACGCAGTAGATGGGACTTTTTACGACGCCATCAATCTTGATTTATGATTTTATCTACTTCAATTTCAACATCCTGACCACCCTCTAATCGGATGGCGATACGATTGCAGATGGGATTGTGGCGAATCACTTTCCCTTTTCCGTTTTTGGTTGCTATAGTTTTACCGATTTTGGGGAATTGGGTCCGGAGAGTTTGGTAATCTTCATATTCAAAAGTCAGACAGCACATCAGCCGACCACACAGGCCGGAGATTTTAGTGGGATTTAATGACAGTCCCTGTTCTTTTGCCATGCGAATGGAGACCGGGCCGAATTTTCCCATGAATGCCGAGCAGCAAATTTCGCGTCCACATCTTCCGATACCACCGCACATCTTGGCCTGGTTGCGGATTCCCACTTGTCGCATCTCGATCCTGACCCCCATCTTTTTAACCAGCATTTTAACAAGTTGCCTGAAATCGACACGCCCCTCTGAGGTGAAAAAAAATGTTAATTTGCTGGCGTCAAAGGAGTTTTCGACGGAAAACAGATTCATTCTAAGGCCAAGGTCTTTAATGCATGCCAGGCAGTATGTGTGGGCTTGTGTTTCGGTCTCAAGATTTTTATCTCTTTGACGGAAATCCGCTTGACTGGCTAGACGAAACACCTTTTTCAGCGGTTTATCAGTTTGACTTTCATCAACGGCTACGGGGGGGACTGTTACCATTCCCAGACCGAGCCCTTGTTCGGTTTCCACAATTACGTAGTCACCTTGATTCAGTACAAATGCACCGCTTTCAAAATCGTAGACTTTGCCGGCGGGCTTAAATCTTATTCCGACTTTTTTTTTCATATTTTTAACTTATTAAACGTTTGCCAGCCGCATGACGAGGACTTCCAGCGTCAGTCTTAAATTGACGTTTGCCCGCATATCTTTTTGCGCTGACTGGACGATGCTTATTTTTGAAAGTAACGAGGCTGTTGTCATCTTTTGTGATCTATTTTGAATCTTGTTCTGCAAGTCCCTGTTGATTATTTTTTCAGGACAATATTTGCAGACCACGAGGTCTCTCAAATAGGATTCAATCATTTCCAGGGATTCCGACAGCATCTCTTTGTTTTTTGACAGTCTGGCTGCAAATGCCAGCAGTGAACCGACCGGTTTTAAAGATAAAGAGTCGATTTCATTAATTATCCAGTTCCTCTGATGTATCCAATTAGTTTTTTTTGGGGGCCCGATCATAGAAAGAGCTTTTGACAAACTGCCGTTTGCCATGGTCGCTATAATTTCAGCGTCGTCTGGAAGTACTCCCTCTTTTTCAATTAGTATCGTCACAATACTTTCTCGCGAAATCGGGTTAAACCTGATAAGCTGGCAGCGTGATACAATTGTAGGGAAAAGATCAGATGGGTGCCGGGCAGTCAGTATCAAAATTGTTCGATCCGGAGGTTCCTCCAGTACCTTGAGGAGGGCGTTTCCTGCTGCAAGATTCATGGCCTGTGAATCTGAAATTATTACCACACGTAACCGGGCCTCTAAAGGTTTCATGGCAAGTGTGTGGCAAAGAGCACGAATCTGACCAATTTTGATATATGGACCGGAAGGTTCAACGATAATGATATCCGGATGGTTACCGGATTGAATTTTCCGGCATGATTTACAATTGCCGCAAGGGTTCGTTCCAGCATGTCGATTCGGAGCCGTATGTAAACTATCCTTGCCTTCGAAAAGGTGTTCAGGGTCCGGGTCCAGGCAGTTGCATGCCATGGCAAAGGCCATCGCCGTCAACCGTTTACCGATCCCATCTATCCCTGATAAAAGAAGGGCGTGGGGTATGGTCCCATTTCGAAGAAGAGTAGTTAAAAGCTTTATGGGCTTTTGTTGGCCCAAGATCGACTCAAATCGAGGTATAGATTCAAACCTAGGCACACAACTAACTATCGACGCGTTCTTTCAGTTCTTTTCCCGACTTGAAAAAAGGGAGTTTTTTGGGCTTGATGACAACCTTCTCCCCGGTCTTTGGATTCCTGCCCGTATAGCTTTTATAATCTTTGACGAAAAAGCTGCAAAGACCGCGAATTTCAACGCGCTCTCCCCGAGACATGGCATCTGCCATATTATCGAAAAAGATCTGGACCACTTTAGCGGCTTCGGCTTTGGAGATGTTTGCCTCGTTTTTTAGTTTGGAGATGAGCTCCAACTTGTTCATACAACCTCCTTCTTACAATAACTTCTGAATGCTTATAAAAAACTTGAAATTGAGTCAATACAAATATAGGTAACTTTTTAATAAGTTCTAGTCAGTGGCCTCCATTTATTGAGAAGATACAAACATAATTTGTAACCAACTGAATTTATAAAGTCAACGGATATTATAATTTAATGGCAATTTGGCTCCCGGCTATGCCAAAAATTCAGGTAGTATTTCAATATCTTCCTCATCCACTTCCACCCCGGCGTATTGCCCCAGGGCTTCAATAATGACCACGACACGGCCTGTACCTTTGTATCGAACAAAAGTTCCGGTTACGCCTGCAAAGGGGCCGGATACCACCAGTACCTTGCTCCCTTTTCTAAAACGGGTTCCGGTTGAGACCGGATGATTCGTCTGGACCATAATCTGTAAAGATTCCACCGTGTCCTGAGGTACTGGAACAGGACCGTCTTTGCTGCCGATTAAACGCACGGCGCCGGCCGTTTTCACAATTTCAATGTGCTCATTGGGACTAAGATCGGTTTTCACAAACAGGTAGCCGGGGAAAAGCGGTACCCTGATCATAGCTTTACGATCGCGGCGTTTGCTTCGGACCTGAATTTTTGGGAGAAAAACCTCTATGGATTTTTTAAACAGGGCTTCGTGGAGCACATTTTCGAACCTGCTTTTGGTGTGCAGCACATACCATGAATATGTTAGTTTGTCTGTTGTCATTTGATTTGGTATTACCTTGATAAATAAGGGTTTTCAAGTCTGCTTCCCATTACACCCTGGGCAAAGTCTCCAATTCCGCGGAGGCTAACTACAAGCATATATCTGCGGTCATTACCCTCATGGATGTAATACGTTTCCAGTGCCCAGCACTGCGACTTGTACAGGAAACCTAAATTTTTTCTAATATCCTCTCCGTCATGTAAATTGTGTTCGTAATCGGAGAACACTGTGAGTGTTTCAGATATTACCACACTCAGATCAAAAAATATCGAATCGCTTGTGCTGTGTGTATAGCGGCGTTCGACAAACAAGCTGTCCTTGCGCTTATCCCATACTTTTACGGCAACATTGTAAGATTCCCAGAAGCTGTTGTACGGAGAACGGGTGGCATCGGCATGCATTTTATAATAACTGTCCGGGGTAAGATCGAGTTCCCCGAATATCGCAGAAAAGGGCTGTTTTTTATCCTTATCCTCGTTGGCTTCATTGATGTCATAACTCTGCTCAAGATAGAAACGCAAGAACGGATTATAAGAATAATCGGACGGCCGGGCATTTTCAGTCTCAGGAAACTGCCGATCATTGCCGGCTTCAGGAAGTTTACGGTGATTTTCATCTTTATTAAGCTGCCAGTCATTATCAGCTTCAGGGGGCCTGCCGTGTTCTTTTTTTTGAAATAAAGATTTGGCAGTCAACGTGTTTGTAAGCGAATACGTGAGCACTCTCTGTTTGTCAATACGCTCGGGAAAGTCGTTCTGATCTATATGAGGTATATAAGTAAATACGATCTGGGGCCTCACCAAATGCTTGATTTTTTCGACATTTTCTCCTATCCCGCTGTATATTTTATAGATATCCGAAGATAAATCTACCCTAAGGTCATACATTTCCCTGGACAGGTTTTCTTCTCCTGTCGGCCCTGTGTATTCTTCTTTATCAAAATGCCAGATGGTCTCCCTAAGTCCCAAGGAGGGCTCGATGCTAAAATAGTTTTTGAACTTGTATGGCAGATAGAATCTTGGATAGACATCCAGCCGATGGGCTCTTTGGCCCTCGTCTCTGTAAAAGTATGTGTATTCAGAATCGAGATCATAATAAAAAGGGGATGTTAAGATAGGTTGTTTGGCTGCATCGAATTCTATAAACGGCAGTTTCTGTAAGATTGTGGACATGCTGTCACCCTGGCGTCTGTTGATGACATCATCATACCAGCGCAACTCACCGTTGAAGCTGAATTGAGACCAGATGCGATTAAAATTGAGCCGGTTGGTTCTAATGGCATCGTCATATGCATCAATTTCTCTGCCAAAGGTTTTAAGAAAATATTCATAGGTTTCATCAAATCCCGTATAGCCGTGTTCGAATTCTAGAAGGTAATCCTGATCGCTCACATAGTCTATATCAAGTTTTGCAGATAATGCAAAGGGCAATACCGTATCATGCTTCATTCTGAACCAGTAGCGGTCGGAATTGGGGCGCGGGTAGCTGTCACCGAAATAACCCCAGTCAGCATCCGCTACCGGGTCGCCGTTATCGACCTTCTCGTCATTCAAATAATCGTACATCAGGGTCCCTTTTGAATTTTCGTCCAGAACATAACGGTATTCCACGCCGAATTTATTGCCGCGACGTCCCATGTGGTGCAGATAGAAAGTTGCATCTTTGCTGTCGTCTATGACCAGGTAAAAAGGTTGGTTATATTCTAGCCATCTTCGATTTGAATATCCGATTTGAGGCGGCAGCAGACCGGTCTGACGCTTTCGTTTGACCGGGAACGTCAGCCAGGGTGAATACAACACGGGTACGTTTCGGGCCCACAGCGCTGCGTGTGTGACATGACCATATCCTTCTACGGTGACTTTAACATTTTCCCCGGTAATCTTCCAGGCCGGACGGTCGCCGTCACATGTTGTGAAGCAGCCTTTGTCGGTGGCATATGAAGCCGGTCCTGTTTTACTGATCTTGTCGCCGCGTAGATAGAAATGGTCGGCTTCAAGGAATATGGTGCCATTATAAACTGTTCCGGTCTCGGTCTCAAGATCCATTTCCATTCTGCTGCCGGTTAAAACATCGTCGCCCACGGTCATTATCGCATGGCCGACAGCCAGTACCTTCCTGGTTTTTTGATCGAAACGTACAAAGTCAGCCGTAAGGTTTTTGCCATTTTTGGTTACGGCTACATTGCCTTTGGCAATATATTGATCCAATTTTTTGTCGTAGCTTATTTCGTCAGCATTAATATGCCACGGTTCATTAGGGTCATCTTTTAGCGCCTGAAAACCTGGATTTGACAAGGCGTTGCCGGGCATTCCAACTAAAAGGAATAAAATACAACACAATCGTCGGATTTGGAAGAATTGCATGAGAATATGGAGTGGAGACTGCAGGTTAATTTTTTGGAG
>JAQYVG010000260.1 GCA_030145595.1 Desulfobacterales bacterium
GTCTTTTTGGCGGGAGACTTGGAATTTGTGATTTATTTGAAATTTGCTTGCCCGCCGTCTTTTTGGCGGGGTGCTTGTGATTTGTTATTTATTTGTGATTTTGTGCTTGGAATTTGCGATTTTATACAAGGTCCCGCTTGAAGCGGAACTCAAAAAAAGATAATTCCTAAATTAAAATTCGTCAACGATTCCCGGCAGCCGTGCGCTTTTTTGCCTGCTGAATCAAATCAACAAGGCTTACCATCTTGGGCTGGGGCTTTGCATTTGCAAGAGCGTTAAATTGCTCCTCCGTCAGGTGTTTTTTCAAATATTCGACAACATCGAAGTATTCCCACCAGCAGTCGAAAATCTTCCAACAAGCCGCAACGTCGTCAGTGCCAATTCGACAGTAGCCAAATGAAACCTGGCCGCCTAAACGGGGGCATCGTTGCTCAAGATGGTCTTTATTTTCATCCATAAGTAAATCCCCCCGCCCAAAAGGACGGGGGGCTTCAATTGGACACCCATAGTGTTCATCTTGGATCGTGGATGGACACTAATTAAGTAAACAAGTTAACGGCTTTTAAGCAACTCAGGCTTCGGAAAATTTTCAAATACTTTTTGCGAAGCTGACAACTCTTCATCCGTCAGGGCAAAGTTTTGCAGTTCACCGGCAAAATATTTATCATAAGCCACAAGATCGATAAGCCCGTGCCCGCTCCAGTTGGCAAGGATCACTTTTTCTTTGCCTTCTTCTTTGGCCTTTTGGGCTTCATCGATGATACAGGCCAGCGCATGGTTGGTTTCCGGTGCCGATATCATACCTTCTGTTCTTGCAAACACCATTCCGGCCTTCATAGCATCAAGCTGGGTGGCGGTTCTTGGTTCGATAATCCCTTCGGCTGCAAGCTGGCTCACGGTAGGAGACATACCATGATATCGGAGTCCGCCGGCATGCACAGGGGGCGGAACAAACGCATGTCCGAGGCTGTACATGGGCAAAAGCGGCGTGTATCTGGCGGTGTCGCCGTGATCATATACAAACGGAGCTCTTGTCAGTGTCGGGCAGGCCGCCGGTTCCACCGGGTAAATATCAATTTCTTTCCCGTTAATTTTGTCAAGGACAAATGGATAAGCGATGCCCGCAAAATTGCTTCCGCCGCCGGCACACGCGATGACGATGTCAGGGTACTCCCCGATCTTATCCAGTTGCTTTTTGGCTTCAAGACCGACAATGGTCTGATGCAGCATCACATGATTTAGAACGCTTCCCAATGAATAGCGCGTTTTGCCGGTCTCATCGGTGACGGCCGCTTCAATGGCCTCACTGATGGCGATACCGAGGCTTCCGGGCGTTTCAGGATCCCTTTCCAGGACATCACGCCCGGCTTTGGTCTCCGTACTGGGACTGGCAATACACTGACCGCCCCAGGTTTCCATCATGGATTTACGGTAAGGCTTTTGGTCAAAACTTATCCGGACCATGAAAACCTTACATTCAATTCCGAACTGGGAGCAGGCAAAGGAGAGGGCACTTCCCCATTGACCGGCACCGGTTTCAGTAGTAAGCTTTTCAATTCCGAAAACCTTGTTGTAATATGCCTGGGGAACGGCTGTATTGGGTTTGTGGCTTCCGGGAGGGCTGACACCTTCGTTTTTAAAGTATATTCTGGCGGGGGTATCAAGGGCCTTTTCAAGGGAAAGAGCCCTGACAAGTGGAGATGGCCTCCATATTGTCAAGACGTTCAGCACCTCTTCGGGGATGTCGATCCATCTTTCGGGGCTGACTTCCTGTTCTATCAGATTCATTGGGAAAACCGGTGCCAGGGCATCCGGCCCAACCGGATTCCCGTCAGGACCCAGCGGTGGATTCATCTTGATATCGGCAAGAATGTTGTACCATTGCCTGGGCATCTCATCTTCCGTCAAAAGAACCTTTCTAACTTCCATGTCACCCTCCTGTTTTTATTCTACCGTGTTTGGGGGAAAGTTGATCATTACGTCAACATCCTTGTTTTCTAATGCCAGACGAATGCTGTCGAGGATCCCATTGATAAAGGCACCGGATTCTTCGGTGCCGAATTTTTTCCCGATGTCTATGGCCTCGTTTATGGACACTTTATGCGGAATATCTTGGCAGCAGAGCAGTTCATAGACTGCAACCCGCATGATGTTTCTGTCAACACAGGACATCCGGTTTAGTTTCCAGTTCTTGGAATAGCGCGCAATGACAGCGTCAATCTCAGTTCTGGTATGCAAAACACCTTGCACCAGTTTGAGAAAAAAAGAAAGTGCTTTACTCGAAGGCTTAAAATTGTCGCAAAAACGCTCCAGTATATCTTTTGAGCCGTTTTGGCTCATATCCATAGAAAAGAGCGCCTGCATGGCAAGCTCTCGTGATTTGCGTCGGTTTCCCACGATTATGCCTGATCGACTAGCTCAATCAAATTTGCCATTTCCACGGCATTTATGGCCGCACTCCATCCTTTATTTCCGGATTTGGCACCGGCACGTTCGATGGCCTGTTCAATAGTATCGGTTGTTACTATCCCAAAGATTACAGGAACTCCGGATTCCAGGCCGGCCACAGCGATTCCTTTGGACACTTCGGCACTCACATAATCAAAATGCGGTGTCGCCCCGCGAATCACCGCCCCCAGACAGATAACAGCGTTATAACGGCCCGATTGGGCCATCTTTTTGGCGATGAGCGGTATTTCAAATGCGCCGGGAACCTTGGCGACTTCAATATCCTTGTCCTTGGCGCCGGATCGTATAAGAGCGTCAACGGCTCCTCCAAGCAGCCTGTCGGTGATAAAATCGTTAAATCGACTCACAACCACTGCAAACTTTTTGCCTTTTGCCAGAAGATTGGCTTCAAGAATTTTCGGCATCGATGTCCCTCCCGTTTTAAATAATAGCGTTGGGTTCAAAGGTTCAATGTTCAAAGGTTCAGAGGTTGAGCCCTTCATTTAATTACCCATATGGAATCAATGATATAGGAAAAAAGCGCGAAGCGATTAATGCTGAACGCTGAACGCTGAACCCCTAACCCAGACCGACCGGATGTCCAATTTGTGTACAGTCCGGCAGTGTATTAAGATCTACAGTCATTTTTATCTGATGACTGACGAGGTCTGTATTAAGGTACTGCATCAATATTTAGCAGGTGTCCCATCTTGAATTTTTTACACTCAAGGTAACCTCGGTTGTATTTGTTCGGCTCGGTTTCAGTCGGTACCTGTTCCACAACACTGAGGCCATAACCTTCAAGTCCTATCATTTTTTTGGGATTGTTGGTAATGAGCTTCATTTTTTTCACGCCGATGTCGACCAGGATCTGTGCACCTATACCGTAATTTCTCATATCCGCTTTAAATCCAAGTTTTTCGTTGGCTTCCACTGTGTCAAGACCCTGCTCCTGAAGCGCATAAGCTTTTATCTTGTTAACCAGACCGATGCCGCGTCCTTCCTGCCGGATATAAAGCAAAACACCACAACCCTCTTGGTCAATCATTTCCAGCGCCGCATGCAGCTGTTCGCCACAATCGCAGCGGAGTGAACCGAAAATATCTCCGGTCAGGCACTCTGAGTGAACCCGCGCAAGGGTTGGTTTTTCCGGGTCAATATCACCCTTGACCAGGGCCACGTGCAGCAAATCATCAACATCATTTTCATAAACAATTGCTTTGAATTCTCCCGCGATAGCAGTGGGGATAATGGTCTGGGCCGCTCTTTTCACAAATGATTCGGTGCGCATCCGGTATTCGATCAGATCGGCGATGGTGCATATGCCGATACCATGTTTTTCACTGAACTTTTCGAGGGCCGGCATCCTGGCCATGGTGCCGTCTTCGTCCATGACCTCACAAATTACACCGGCCGGCTTTAAACCGGCAAGACGCGCCAGATCAATAGAACCTTCGGTCTGTCCGGCACGCACCATCACACCACCGTCCCGTCCCCGTAGCGGGAACACGTGTCCCGGTCGTACAAGATCACGGGGCTTGGCATCTTCAGCCACGGCGGTCAGTATGGTAGTGGCACGGTCGGCGGCAGAAATGCCGGTGGTTACTCCGCATCTCGCCTCAATTGAAACTGTGAAACCGGTTTGAAACGGTGATGTGTTGTGATCGACCATCAATGGAAGATCCAGGCTGTCTATTTTTGCGGCGGTCATTGAAAGGCAGATCAGTCCGCGCCCATATTTAGCCATAAAATTTATGGTTTCAGGGGTGACGGTTTCCGCTGCTATGCACAGATCGCCTTCATTTTCACGGTCTTCATCGTCAACCAGAATGACCATGCGCCCTGCTCTTATCTCTTTGAGAGCTTCTTCAATGGTTAGTTGTGGCATATTTCTATGTATCCTCTCCTTTATATATTATTATATAAAACCGGTTTTTGCTAAAAACTGCATGTCAATCGACGATTCACCGGTATCGTTATTATCGGGACGCCGTTTTTCGGTAACAAAACGTTCAACATATTTGCCGATCATGTCGGTTTCAATATTGACCGGAGCACCTATGTTCTTAAAGCCGATAGTAGTCAACCTGGCGGTATGCGGAATAATACTGCCTTCAAAACTGTCCCGATCGCAGTTATTGACGGTAAGACTGATACCATCCACAGCAACC
>JAQYVG010000261.1 GCA_030145595.1 Desulfobacterales bacterium
GTTGAAATCAATGGAGACGAATCGTTCTAATTGTCCGGTATCTCCCGCACTCCGGGCGCTTGCATTTATTGCCGTCAAAGCCGAGAACACCAGAAAAAAACAAACAAACAAGCGTACGACAACTTGATTGTTTAAGAAATTTCCTTTTTTTGAGTCCCGAATACTTCCGGAACGTCTGATAGAAGCACGAAGCGATTGTATAATCTTTGAGTGAATGCCGGATGATTTCATAAATTTACCAATTATTTTAACAACTTCTCAACGACCTCGGGGAAAAGGGCTTCAGCGCGGCAGAGCCGCTTCATATAAAATCGCTTTAGCGATTTTATTTTTGCAATTATTCGATATCATAGTCAATCGTTTTCAGACGGCCGCGGCGTTTTAATTTTAGATGAACGCTTTCCGACGTTTGCAAACTTTTGTAAAATGTAAGAACATCCTCCACGGATTCGATAGTTTTGCCATTGACACTTGTGATGATATCCCCGCTTTTCAGTCCCATGTCACGAAAGATGGAGTTTGGTTTTATGCCTGTTAAGCTGAGGCCGTCCGCTTTTCCGTTTGTAAAATGAGGCCTTACCCGGGCTTGCTGCATTAACTTGTTGACGTTTTTAGCAGCGCTTTCTACCTTGGAACGTTTAACGGTAATGTTACGAGAACCTGTCCTCGCTGATCTGCTTGACAAACGGCGTGTTTTTTTAGTTTGAGCTTTATCAATCTCCAAAATTTCATCTTTGCCGTTGACATGCAGTATAATCTTTTCTCTTAAGATCATTTTCAAGGTGGCATTCTGAATGGTATCCCCGATCCGGTAAAGTTGTTGTTGCTTCTGCTGCGAGCTCTGGATAACGGCAAAGGCTTTGTCAGTGTCGCCCGTAACGGTTCCCAGCAGCTTCAGCTTGAGAGACGTCGGTTGCAGGTTTTCGACAACGACCGTTTCCGGTGGGCGCTCGGCGCCGCTTTTGGTGTTGAAAAGATTACGCTCAATGATGGGATCGTAGTCCGCCAGGGGACGCAGGGATTCTACATCAGAGGAAGACGACTCTTTGAAATCAACTCTGGAAAGATGCGTTTGATCAAGCTGAACGGACCCCAGCTTATAAAACACTTTGACACTGAAATATACGGCTGCTGTAATCAGTAAAATATTAACTATGGTATAGTATGGTTTCATTATTATAATTCAGATGTCTCAACCTGCAGTACAGCGTCTATAAAGCCTTCTTGTTTGCCGGTTTTTGAAATCGAAAGCCTTTTGACGTTTACCATATTTTTTGACGTTTCGACCATATGCAGATAAACCGTCAACTGCTGCAGCGTTAAACCTCGAAGCTTCATTTGAACCCGCGCAGTCTTGTAAGGGCTGTTTTTCTGAGCAGTAGTCGAAGGTTTCATATATGTTATATGATCCTTTACTCCGGCCTTACCTGACAGTTTGTCCAAAAAAGAAAACAGCGTAAAACCCTTGGCCCTGTTTTCAAAATGTGCCTTGGATAAATCGGTCCTTTGAATGATTGCACCGTGTTGGGATTTAAGGTCGATCATGTGCTCAAGATTTTTTGTTTTAACCTTAAGGCTTCTTTGCAGGCGATCCTGCTTGTCGAAAACAGGTGAGACGATAAACTGCATGATAATAAACAGGCAGATAATCCCTGAGGCCGCATATAATGAGTGTTTTTCTCGCCGGGTCAGTTTTTTTGTCATTATAAATGCATCTTTAGTCTAAAGCGAACACGTTTGTCGGACCTGTTAATGTTGGCCGAAGTTATGGTAATCTTTTTAAAAAATACAACCTGTTCCAGCCGGTTCTTGATGTCATCCACAGCGTTGAAGGTGTCTGTGTCTCCCGTAATCATTACGCTTTCCGATCTGATCACAAGTCTAGTCAGGTTAACATCTGTCTCTTTTGGAACGAGTCTGCTGATATCGTTTAATATATCGATGGCGCGTATATTTTTGCCGCTGCCCTCCAGCAATGCTGCGGTTGTTTTTAATGCTTTGATTTTAACCTGCATCTCCTCGTAGGGATACCGGATTTTTTTAACATCCGGGAATGTTGAGGTAAAGATATCGTTGATTTTCCGGTCCAATCGAACCAGTTTTTTTCCCATAAAATATGAACCGAGAACAACGTTAAAAAATGCCAGCGCCAGCACCAATCCTGCTATAAGCCCTGTTTTAAGCAAATTTGCTTTATGCTCTATCCAGAATTTTTTTGCCGAAAAAGGGCCTCTGCGGAAATTTAAACCACTTAGCCTTTCAGCTTCCATTAAAGCAAGTGCCAGGGCATTGTCCATTTGGTGAGGATCCCAGGGTTGTCCGGAATGATGCCGGGGCGCAATTTCCGCCGCGTTTGTAAGATCTATCCGTTCTGCGGAGATTTGCAGTGTTCGGGCCAACTCCTGCTCAAAGCTCGGATCATCCAGGCCGCATCCGGTAACCAATAAACCGGCCGGTTGAAAATCCAGACCATAAATCTCTTCCAAGGCAGCGCATGTGTGCCGTATGCCGATGCAGAGTGATTCAGCCGCTGACAAAGAGTTATCAGAATGTATCGGAAAGGAACGTATCAGACAAATTTCCCCGGAGACGACGGCAAAGAGAGAAACTTTGCAGTTATCAATATCGAGGAACAGCAAGTCTTCAGGACTGTCAATAAGCCGGGTCAGGCAGAGCGCCGCCGGATAACCGCCGACAGTAACAATTTCGGGTTCAATATTAAATGATGTCAGGATGCCTAAGTATGATTCCAATTCTGTTTTTTCAATAGCAGCGGCAATAAGTTCGGTATGGTCAGCCTGATCCGGCCATGTCAAACTATGAAAATCGATGATCAATTCATCGACTGCAATCGGCAGCGCCGGTTCAAGTTCATAAGGCAACATCTGTCTGATCTTATTCTCTTTCTTGAACGGGATCTGCAGATTACGGTAAAATATGCGGTCAGCAGGAAAGGAAGCTGCGCAAACCGCACCGGTCACATCTATCTTTTCAATAATGGTTTCGAGCGCAGCGGCCAAGCCGCTTTCAAAGTCTTCCGGCTCCGATATCCGAACATACAGATGGGCTTCGATCTCAGTTCTTTTGATGCTGCCTGCCATCAGAACCGCCGATACGGCATCCTCTCTAATATCGAGCCCCAGAATTTTTCGTTTCATTTAATCCTTAACCCGAACAAACCCGCCGGAGGCGGACAAGCCGGTCGTAGTGTAACGGAGATCCCGTCTTCATTGAAACTGAAGCGGGGAACCAGTGAATATTTGCCACTAAGGTACAAATGTCAGTGATCAGTTATCAGTTTCTGCTTACTGATCACTTGTCACTGATGACTGTTCACTGATGACTGTTTACTGATGACTGTTCACTGATGACTGTTTACGACGCCATCATATTTTATTCTGCCTGCCAGTGCAAGGCCCTGCAGCTCCATTTCCCCGTTTTGCTGCTTTTTTCCCTCTTTATCACGGCTATGATTGTCATTTTCATTTCATTTAGCTCCGCGACCGACTCGATTCGAAAAATGTCGCTGGAGGTTGTAATCAGGTCGGGATCGATTTTCACTTCACTGAGCCCGGGTACATTCTTATACCAATCCGGCTTTGCAAGGTCATGGATATACACTTCGTCGGAAACCTCCTGCCGGTATTCATATATTGCTTCGGCCATACCTTCTTCTCCGGGCGGCAGCAAGGCCTCAAGTACCGGGAGGTCTGCGGTATTGATATTTATTTTGCCTTCAAAAGTAAAGGCGCTGCCAGAGGCAGCAGTCATGCCGTAGACGGTTATGTATTTTGAGATTCCCGGTGCCTGTTCACTACCCCCATAGAGTTCCGGCGTAATACCTTTCACAAGCGCCAGTTCGCTGATATGGCGCAGCGGGCCGTTTCTGCAGGCATAGGGAGGGTCAAGATTACGATAATAGTCCGATTCAGCTCCACTCAATCCCGTGACAGCTTCGTCATCTCCGGTATCCAGCCAGTCTTTGAGCGAGTTTATAATAGTTTCCGGTTCGGTTTCTTCCAGGGACTCGTTAGCGGCAGTGAAATTTGCTAAAAAACGGTCCCACATCAACTTATGGGGCGTGTTAAATGGACGACCCTCGGGGAATTTAAGCAGACTGTTGACCTGAATTTTGCCAAGCTCATCACTGATGGTGAGTTCTAAGGTCACATCTTTAACGGGCATCTCCTGCAAAACTGCCCTGACTTTGTCGGGATCGGCCCAGTCTTCCTGCAGCGAATCCGTATCTGAATCGTCTTTATCCTTGACCAGTATCGCTTGGGCGGCATTTGCCCCGGCGAATGCCGCCTGTAAAAGGGTAGTACGGTCCCGGGTAGAGGCTGCGGAAAAAACCGTCGAACGCATCCTGCGGTTCATCTCCAGGGCAGTCACAATTAGGATCGCGGTGACGGCCAATGTCACCAGCAGCGCTATTCCGCGCTCATTTGCAATAATTTTTCCCGGCATACATTTCCCTTATTTTACCCTTGCTCGGACAAGCCCCGTACCGACAGCAGTATCTTCGAGAAGCGAGGCAGGCCGGTCGTAGTGTAACGGAGATCCCGTCTTCATTGAAATTGAAGCGGGGAACCAAAAAAAAATGTTCATCACGAA
>JAQYVG010000262.1 GCA_030145595.1 Desulfobacterales bacterium
TCGAAAAAATATCTCATTTATGAATTGGAAACTGCTTAGTGTTAAAATTTATTTATGGATGGACACCATCTTATGATGATCCAAATATTGACGATCTCGTAAAAAGTCACGAATTCAACTATAGATGGCTAAGTAAAATCGTTACCCATCGGGCCGCCACGAGCGAATCTTTATCTGATTGGGGAAGGCCCGGCATTTATAAATCGATTTGTCCAGAAGGAGGCGCAGACATTCCTGAATCCCTTCGGACATGGTAGGGTGAGGATGCGTCGTTTTAAGAGCGTCTTTAATACCTTTGCCCTGATCTATGAGCATGGCAACCGACATAATGGTGTTGGACGCCTGGGGGCCGGCCGCGCGCATACCGAGAATCATCTGATCCTCGTCATCGCTAACGATGATCTTCACAAATCCGGTTACCGCCCGCATAGCAATGGCGCGGCTCAATAAAGCATTGGAATAGTAGGCCACTTTATAGGGAAACTTCTTTTTCCGGCACATTTTTTCGTTTAATCCCACCGCGGCAACTTGAGGCTTAAAAAACATGACGGTAGACATATTGCTGTAATTTATCGGACGTTGGTCGAGACCGAACATGTGCTTGACAGCGTACCGGCTTTCGATCTCCGCCAGATTAACCAGCGCCGGATGACGAACGACGTCGCCGGCCGCATAGATATTGTCCCTGATGCAGCAGTTTGCATCGGTTTCCAGATACCCGTGTGCATTGGGCTCGATTCCGGCTCTATCCAGGCTGAGGCTGGCAAGGTTGGGTGTGCGTCCGATGGAAATGAGGGCGGCATCTACTTCGAACACCTTGGAGCGGCCGTCGGCAAAATCAAGCACCAAATCAAGGTGCTCTTTGTGTTTAATAATGCGTTTCAGCCCGGCGGAATGAAAAATGTCCACATTATTTTGTGCAAGATTGTCTCTGACAAAACGGCTGATGTCTTCATCCTCGAAAGGAATTATCTGCTTTTCGCGATCCACCAAATAAACCTTGGTTTGCTTGAAATTGGAAAAGATTGTGGCATACTCGCAACCGCTGATACCGGCACCGATGATCATTAGTCTTTGGGGAAATTTTTCAAAATTCAAAACGCCGTCGGAATTAATAATACGCTTCTGATCTACCTTGATATCTGGAAAATCGTTCGGTTTTGAACCGGTGCTGATCAGAAAAAAGTCGGCGGATATTTTTTCCTTATGGCCGTCATTATCTGTCACTTCGACCTGGTCGCGTGACAAAAAAGCGCCCCATCCGCGTTTCAGGGTCAAAGAGCCGGGGCCGTTCCAACATTGGGGTGCAAAAGTCTCGATCTGAGAAAGCATCTGATTTTGCTTTTCCTGCACGGCTTGGATTACGGTATTGCGCACCGCCTGATAGTCGGTCGCCAATCCTGAGGCCCGGTACCCCCGGTCTACTTTGGCGGCGATGTCATAGTCTTTAGCCAGCTCCCACATGGTTTTGGCAGCCAGAGCACCCCACATGACACCGCTGCCTCCGATTTCGCCCCCCTCAAGAATACAGACATGTTTTCCCAGATCAAGTGCCCGCATGGCTGCTGCAAAACCGCCCGGCCCGCATCCGATCACACACAGATCATATTTTTCCAAATCATTGACAGCCATTTTCAACATGCTCCAGGACAAAGTAAAGAATCCGGGTCCAGAGGACCAATTAATTCAGGACTAAATCAATTATAGGAATTCGCAGCTAAGACGTCAATATCAACCGCCGCTGATTCAGTGTACGTTATTTTAAGATATAAAACCTTGAATCACATTTATATGTTATTAAAAAAGTTGCTGTAAAATGCGAAACTCGAAGTACGAAATTCGAAACAAATACGAATGTTCCAAATGCTAAATTCAAAACAAAAGATGCTTTACCAGTTTGTAAAACATGTAGCTATTTGATACAACCCTATATCCTGGGAAATATGAAGAGCGCAAGGCGACCAACCGTGAACCCTGAACCTGACCCCCGACCCCCGACCCCTGAAAGTTACAAATGAAGATATTATTGATATATCCATACTGGCTTGAAGAACGGACCAACACGGAAGATATGGTTGTTGTGCCCATCGGCGTTTATTACGTAGGGGCCGTCCTCAAAGAAAATCATTACGACGTTGAGATATTGAACTGGCACAATATCCATGAGAATCCGGAGGAAATTGAAAAGACTTTTCTTGAAAAGAAGCCCGATGTCATAGGTTTCTCTATTCTACAGGCCAACCGTTGGGGCGGCATCGAAATTGCGCGCATTGCCAAGCAGATCGACCCTAAGGTAAAAATCGTTTTTGGCGGCGTCAGCGCCACCTTTTTATGGGAGCATTTTCTAACCCATTTCCCTGAAATCGACTTTATCGTTATCGGAGAGGGCGAATACACTTTTTTAAACCTGGTAAGGAGCATTGAAAAAGGTGATGCGCATCGTCTGGACGATATCAAAGGGATTGCTTTCAAAAAGGACGGCAAGGTTGTCCGTACAGAACCGGCACCTTTTGTCCAAGATCTCGATCAATTGCCGGTCCCTGCCAAATATTTTGAATACCGGCACCTGTCTTTAACCCGCGGATGTCCCGGAAAATGCAATTTTTGCGGTTCTCCCGAATTTTGGGGCCCCAAGGTCAGATTTCACTCTACCGCATACTTTGTTGACGAACTCCAGCGTCTTTACGATAGAGGGGTCACTTTTTTTTATTTTTCAGATGATACCTTCAGTATCGACAAAAAACGCGTGATTGAAATCTGTAAGAAAATTCTTCAAAGAAAACTTAAGATCACATGGGCAGCTATTTCACGGGTCAATTATATGAGTGCCGAGATCGCTGCCTGGATGCGAAAAGCCGGCTGCATTCAAATCAGTTACGGCGTGGAAAGCGGTTCCGCAAAAGTTCGAACTCTCCTGAACAAGAAGATAAAAACTACGG
The DNA here is from genome assembly GCA_030145595.1 of Desulfobacterales bacterium. Classification (GTDB taxonomy): domain Bacteria; phylum Desulfobacterota; class Desulfobacteria; order Desulfobacterales; family UBA11574; genus Desulfatibia_A. Next base: position 2,940 of record JAQYVG010000262.1, read on the forward strand.
CAATTAAAAAGGCGTTTGACGTCACTTTGAAATACGGCATCCTGCCCCGCGCCTATTTCATATACGCCTGTCCCGGAGAAAGCCGGGCAACCATCCAAGAGACCGTTGATTTGATTTTTAGAATCAAACCACTAGTCATCCATTTTTTCATTCTTTCCATATTTCCGGGAACAGCCCTTTATGCAAAATTAAAGCAGAACACGAAAGTGACGGATGATATCTGGCTGAATCGCATCGAGGATATCAAGCATTTTGAAACAGACCCAAAACTGTCGCAGGAACTGGTGTTGTCTTTCGGAAAGACATTGAGAGCAGAATACCACCGGCGGCTTCCTGAAATTGTCGATACCATTGAGCTCGTCGACAAAAAGGAATTTTACCCGCTGCATTCCGATTTTTACTCAAGATTGGGGATGACCTTTGATCACGGCGATTATTCCGGGATTGACGCTATCAAAAACAAAGATAAAATTGCAGCAAGACTGTACCAAAAAGCTTTGCAGTATCATCCTAATGCGCGGGCGTACCTGGGCCTGGGGATCTTTAATCAAAAGAAGCAAGCCTACGCAACCTCGGTCGAAATTTTGTCTCAAGGACTTGAATACTTTCCGGATGATGAGCAGCTTAACATTTGTATGGCGGTCAGCCTCATGAATACGGGTGCTTACCAAGAGTCGCTTTCGTATTTACTGAAATTCCAGCATTTACAGCAAACCCTGGGTTTAATCACCAATTGTTACCACGCTCTGCACGATTTTGAAAAGGCCGCAGCTTTTCAAAAAAGAGCAGAGTCCTTTCAGCAGGAATAAAATCGTGTTACGATTTTATGAAACTCCCGCAACACATACTGCGGGATCAGATGGAGAATTGTTGTTGTGAATGGTGTCGATATGGCAAGATAACCCCAAAATACAAGATTCCCAAAACGGATCGTCTATGATAATAGTTTGATGTCATCCGTTGGTTAAGGCACCCATCAAAAAGTTCATCAGTATTGAAGATAATACATAGAATTATTCATAGAAGGAATGAAAGATGAAGCGAGAATTATTGGGACTGACAGTCATTTGGTTTCTGACTGGTTTAATAGGCTGTGCAACTTTACCGACTCAGCCTTATGTTGCCAAGTTCAAAGTGATCGAAAGTGATGGACGGTTTGTCGCCCATGAAAATGGGACTGTTGGCGATATGAAAACGGGTCTGGTTTGGGCGTCTAAAGACAACGGGGAAGACATTAACTGGCAAGATGCCAAGTGGTACTGTGAAAATTATCGTGGTGGCGGATATGCTGACTGGCGGATGGCGACACAGGATGAACTTGCAGAGCTTTATGACCAAAGTGAGGGCTATCAAGTTACACAAAAAAACTATAATGTCCATCTGACAGAATTGATTGAACTTTCAGCTTGTTGCCCGTGGGCATCTGAAACACGCGTTTCCGGGGCTGCCATCTTCGGTTTCGGCGGTGGCCGGCGGGGCTGGTACGATCGGTCTGGTTCCGACGGCGGGCGGGCTTTGCCTGTGCGCGGCGGCAATTGAACACTTGGTTATTTGAGGATTTAATTGTTTTTTCAAGGGTACAGGGATTTATCCCCTGTTCGCGACAAATTTACTTAACATCAGATTGAAGATTTCTGCCACCTATC
>JAQYVG010000263.1 GCA_030145595.1 Desulfobacterales bacterium
CACTAATCAGTTTCCAATTCATAAATGAGATATTTTTTCGATGAGCAAGGCCGCACAAGGGTTTTCGTCCGAGGCGTACTTTAGTACGTCGAGGGCGGAAACCCGCGGAGAACGCCGCTCATCGAGAAAATAGCCATTTATGGATGGAAACTAACTGAAAAGGCCACCATGAAGAACCTATTGGCAGCATTTGCTCGCAACACGGTATTTGCCAATATCGTTCTCGTTCTGATTTTTATTACCGGGGGGATCGCCGCCATGTCCATGATTCGGGAGACTTTCCCGGCATTTTCTTTGGATATGATCACGATTTCGGTTCCCTACCCCGGCGCCGACCCTGAAGAGGTCGAAGAGGGTATCAGTCAAAAGATTGAAGAGGCCTTAGAAGGCCTGGAAGGTATCAAGCAGTACACCACCAAGTCGAGCGAAAATATCGGCACCGCCAGTATAGAAGTCAAAAAAAATTATGATATAAGCGATGTTCTCGACAGCGTCCGATCCAAGGTGAACGCTATCTCTACTTTTCCGGTCGATGCCGAAAAGCCTGTTATTACCGAACTGATGCTCAAGGACCCGGTATTGTTGCTCTACCTTTCCGGGGATATGTCCGAGCGCAGGATCAAGGAGTGGTCGGAGAAAACTAAAGACGAAATCCAGCAGCTTCCCCAAGTTTCTCATGTGGAAATCTTCGGTGCCCGTGGATATGAAATCGGCATCGAGGTTTCCGAACAGCGGCTGCGTGAATACGGGCTAACCTTTGACATGATCGTGAATGCGGTGCGGCGCAGCAGCCTGAACCTGGCAGGCGGAACCATCCGGACCCGGGGCGAAGAGATCCGGGTGCGAACCATGGGACGCAAATACACGGGTGAGGAACTCGCTTCCATCGTCATCCTGGCCCGACCCCAGGGTGAAATCATTACTCTGGATCGTGTGGCCGCCATTAACGACGGATTTACAGAAGACCCCATCAATGCCCTGATAAACGGCAAACCCTCTGTCATGCTCATCGTCTATAAAACCAAAGAAGAAGACGCTCTGGTCATATCAGAGGCTGCTCAGCAGTTTATCTCTCAAAAGCAGCAGCAACTGCCGGACGGCGCCAATTTCAAAATACTTTATGACAATACCCAGATGCTGCGGTCGCGTATCAATCTGCTTACCAAAAACGGCCTTATCGGTCTGATGATTGTCTTTTTAGTGCTGTGGTCGTTTCTAAATGCCCGGCTCTCTTTCTGGGGCGGCATGGGAATCCCTATTTCCATTGCCGGCGCCCTGACCATCCTGTGGGCCATCGGCGGCACCATCAACATGATATCGCTGTTCGGACTGATCATGGTTCTTGGTATTGTGGTTGACGATGCCATTGTGGTGGGCGAAGCGATTTATTTCCACCGCAAGCAGGGCAAGCCGCCTTTAAAGGCGGCCGTCGACGGTGTCGCCGAGGTGGGTATGCCGGTGACTGCTGCTGTGATTACAACCATAGTGGCGTTTATACCGCTTTTCTACGTCGGTGGAATTATGGGCAAGTTCATCGCCATCATGCCGGCGGTAGTGATTGCCTGCCTGGCGGTATCCCTGCTGGAATGTCTGCTGCTGCTGCCGGCTCATCTTAGCCACCTACCGGATCCCAATGCGAGCAGCAATAATCGTCATCCCTTAACTCGCAAGCTGGAGATAGTGCACCGCCTGACCAGTTCGTCCATGGAATGGTTTGTGGCCCGCATTTACACGCCGTTATTGAGCAAGGCCCTTTACTGGCGCTATATTTCATTTTGTATCGCCATCAGTATCCTGCTGTTGACCATCGGGCTGATCAGGGGAGGCGTTCTCAAGTTTGAAGTTTTTCCGGAGGTTGACGGATTTATCATGACATCGACCGTAGAATTTCCCAGCGGGACACCACCGGAGGTTACCCGGCAAGCGATTGAGCAGATCGACGCCGCTCTGCTGCGTCTGGCTGAACGCATCAAAACCCGATCAGGAGATCCCATGATCAAAGACCGCATGGTCATGATCGGCCAGACTCTCGATGATATGCCCCAGTCAGGACCTCACCTCGGTTCGGTGCAGGCCATAATGCTCGATTCTGAGCGTCGCGGGGTTCATTCCAAAGATTTGATGGTTCAGTGGGAAAAGGAAATAGGAGAGTTAGCGGGTGTAAAATCTTTGACATTTAAAGGATTGCAGGCCGGACCTCCAGGGGCTCCCATTGAAGTATGGCTCCAGGGGCATGATATGGACACTATTCTGGCTGCCGCCGGTGACCTTATGGAGCGGCTCCGCAGATTTGAGGGGGTCTACCAGATCAACAGCGACTATTCGCCGGGTAAAAACGAGATGCGTCTGCAGTTAAAACCCGCAGCCCGGACTCTGGGGCTGACCGTGCAAGATCTGGCAAGGCAGATCTATGCCGGTTATTACGGGGATGAAGCTGTGCGTCTGCAACGGGGACGGGACGACATCCGCATCAAGGTTCGCTATACGGCCGCTGAACGCAGCCGGATTTCGGACCTTGAAAGGGTGCGCATAAGGACTCCCGGCGGGCATGAAGTTCCGTTGATGTCGGTGGCGGACATCTCTTTTGCTCCGGGATACACCACCATTACCAGGACCGACGGGATGCGCCGCGTGGTGGTCAGTGCCGGCGTGGATACCAATAAAGCCAACGCCAACGAGATTTTCGCCGCGCTTGCATCAGACTTCTTCCCGCAGCTTAAGCGACGGTATCCGGAGATCCATGTGGACCTTCAGGGAGAGCAGAAAAAGATGCGGGAGTCATTCGACAGCCTGTATGTGGGGTACCCACTGGCCCTTTTAGGAATTTTCATTATTATCGCCACTATGTTCCGCTCCTATGCCCAGCCTTTTATCATTATGTTTACGATACCGTTTGGAATCATCGGTGCGGTTATGGGGCACCTGCTGTTAGGGTATGACCTGTCAATCATGAGTATATTCGGGATGGTGGCCCTTACAGGTGTGGTAGTCAACGACGCTATTGTCCTGATCGAACGGATCAACGAGAACATCGCCGAGGGCATGCCCTTTTTTGAGGCCATCCTGAGCGGCGGTGCGCGGCGTTTCCGGGCCATTTTTCTTACTTCGATCAGTACGGTGGGCGGACTGGCTCCCCTGATTATGGAAACGGATCTGCAGGCCAAGTTTCTCATTCCCATGGCGCTTTCCATAGCTGCAGGCATTGCCTTTGCAACCGTTTTAACCCTGGTGCTGGTTCCCAGCCTGCTGACGCTGCTCAGTGATGCTCGTCTGGTGGTCCACCGGTTGAGATACGGTTTCTGGCCCAAGCGGGTGGAAGTGGAACCGGCACGCAACCGACGCAGGGATCTCCCTGCAGATTAATAGGTACAAACTCTTTATCACAAATGTGGGTTAAAACCACATTATCCCTTGAAAAGCTGTTTAAGGATGTATTATACCCTAGTTAAGTTCAATTATAGTTGCAACTTTGACCGGATCGCTCCCCGCAAGCCCCGCCCTTTAGGGAGCTTCACAAAAGTTGTAACATTATAGCCTTGCACCAAGATGAACAAAAAAGAGGAATTGGTAATGATTCCGGGTTTCACAAAAATCGTAGAAAGACGCATTTTAAACGCTCAAAAAAATGGGGAGTTTGACAACCTCGAAGGTTCCGGCAAACCGCTAAAACTCGATGATGGCGGCTGTGTATCGGAAGAACTCCGTTTAGCCTATAAAATATTAAAAAATGCAGATTTTGTCCCGCCTGAAATTGAGCTGAAAAAGGAAATCAAACAGACCGAGGATCTTCTGGCCGGCATGCAAGACACGGCTGAAAAATATCGAACCTTAAAAAAACTGAACTTTTTGATCATGAAGTTGAATACGCTTCGAAACACCTCAGTTGTATTTGAAATGCCGCAGCAATACGAAGAGAAGCTTGTCAGTCGTTTTGAATCATAGTATTGATGAATTCGCAAAAAGTTAAAAGCTTTGCTTTTTACGAATTTATTAAGACTTAACCTGAAAAAATGAGCTTATAGTTATGGCATTTAATAAAATAAGTGAAGAAAATATACATTTTAAAAGTGTCTTAATGGCCTATTTTATTCTTGTCCTGCATGTTTTCCTGATCGCCGGGTTGGTAATATTGGTCATTTTTTTCCGCGGTATTATCAATTACATGATATGGATTTTTATCGGCGGCTCAGTAGTCATTTTAGCTTCGGGCTATCATTTTTACAAACGACTTAAAAGGGATGGAAAAACCCTGCAGGAAATGATGAGTTCTTCCCGGCTGGGTTCCAGTCCCATTGAAGTCAGTATTCTGGGGGGCATCGCGTCCTTTAAAATCGGCAGACCCGGCAGCACGCCGGCATTGAGCAGCGAAGCAGCCGGACAGCCCCTGCAACAACTCGAAGATCCGGCAACCGTCCGCATCCGAGAGCTGACCGAGCTTGTTCGTCTGCTTGAAGATAATCTGATTACCCTTGACGAATATAACAAAGTTAAGCAGCAAATCATAAAACCCTAAGTACACGTATTCTTAAATATGGTATCGTATTATAATTGGATAATTTATAATCACCGCTGAGACGC
>JAQYVG010000264.1 GCA_030145595.1 Desulfobacterales bacterium
CCACAATAGTCAGCAAACCATTCTAGAACACCATTAGGAACCAGTGATGGTATGTCCCAATTAGGACCAGCATGCAAATTAAGCAAACGGCGTCTGCCGGGAATTATCGATAATAAAGTGCAAACCATTGTTGAGCTGCAAACACCTGAGGAAATTTTTAAAGAACAGTTCAATAAAAAGCGCAAAATCGGTATTGTCTTTTCCGGGGGGCCCGCCCCCGGCGGCCACAATGTTATTGCAGGGCTTTACGATGCCGCCCAAAAAGCCAATCCAGGGACCATCATATACGGTTTCCTTTTAGGACCGGACGGGATTATTGAAGGTGAAGCCATTGAGATAACCGGGAGCCTGGTGGACAGATTTAGAAACCTGGGCGGGTTTACCATGATCAGGACCGGCCGGGCGAAAATCGATACCAAAGAAAAAATGGCGCTGTCAAAAGAGACCTGCAAACGGCTTGGTTTGGACGCTTTGGTGATCGTTGGCGGCGATGATTCCAACACCAATGCGGCTTTTTTGGCCCAGGAAATGCTCGCAGACGGCGTCCAGGTGATAGGGGTTCCCAAGACCATTGACGGCGATATTCAGGTCAGAGATAACAACGGGAAAGTCGTATGCGCCATGTCATTTGGATTTCATACCGCTGCCAGAGCTTTTGCAATGGAGATCGGCAACCTTTGTACTGATAGCAGTTCGGATGTCAAATACTGGCATATTTGCAAGGTAATGGGAAGAGTTGCCAGTCACCTGGCACTCGAGACAGCTTTGCAGACCCATGCGAATATCACTCTCATCGGTGAAGATCTTGCCGATTACGTCGATCAAGAAAGAATTGAGAAAGCAACAGCAGAAGGGATAGTTAATTATCATGCTTACGGTATGACCTTAAGACATTTGTCTCGGGTGATTTGTGAAGGTATCGTCAGGAGGGCGGCGGTAGGAAAAAACTACGGTGTGATCGTAATACCGGAAGGGGTTCTGGAGTTTATCAATGAAATCCAGATTTTTATCATAAAGTTAAGCACGATTATCGCCGAATATGACCAAATCCATGATACGGATTTTCATGCTGCTTTTCCTTTGTTGGAAAACAAACTGGAGTATTTGCGAAGATTGGCCGGCCGTTCGCAAGAGGATAATTCTTTTACCATATGGAACATGCGTGACCATGAGCTGTTTAATGATATTCCGGCCTTTTTTCAAGAAGGCCTTCTAATGGAAAGGGACAGTCATGGCAATTTCCAGTTTTCGCAAGTTGAAACCGATAAGATCATCCTGGAAATGGTCAGGGATTATCTGAACATCCTTAAAGAAAATGGAACTTATAAGATAGGAATTGAAAGATCCTATTACCGCAAAACACTGGACAAAGGCGGAATTGATCCGGATTACTTGGGACCGATCCTGTTTCAAAATTTTGATGATGCCCAGTTTCTTCTGATGAAATCGTCTATCATATCAGTAAAAACTCTCAAACAGGCCCTGGTGAAGACTGGTGCCATTGCAGAGACGGAACAGGTTCCTGCACCGGTTGCAAAGATTTTCCACAAATCTGTTCCCAAATTCAATACTCAACCCCATTTTTACGGCTATGACGGCAGGGGCAACGACCCCACCCGTTTTGACTGTATGTACACTTATAACCTGGGCTTGACTGTCTTCAGCCTGATTGCCAATGGTGCCACCGGTCAGATGGCGGCCATCAGAAACCTGGAAAAGGACTTTTCTCAATGGCAGCCTATTGGGATTCCTATTGCTCCGTTGATGCACCTGGAGGAAAGAAAAGGAAAATTGACCCTGGTTTTGGAAAAGAGCATAGTGGATATCAATTCCGCGGCGTTTAAGGTTGTAAAGGCATTCAGAGAGAAGTGGCTGGCGGCTGCACCGGGTGAGGATAATTACAGACGGCCGGGCCCCATAAGGTTTACCGGAAAGAGCGAGGAAGACCGGCCGATTACCCTGGTGTTGAATGCGTTGGATTCATGACGTTAATGTAATAATGAAGTTTTGTTTCAGCATAACCCGTACAAGCCGCAACAAAAAAATATTTGCCACAAAGCACCCCGGTTAAATAGCTTTCAGATTTAACTGGGCAGGCAAAGACACAAATGTCAGTGATCAGTTATCAGTAATCAGTTTTCCCTTACTGATCACTTCTCACTGATGACTGTTTACCCGTGACTGCCTTGGTGCCTTAGTGGCAATCAAAAAAGTTTTGAAGCAAAAAGCACAAATCTTACAATCAAGGCACTAATATGGTTCAAGAATGAAGCGATTGTTAATTGTTATTCTGATTTTATTTACGGCGGTTCCTGTATTTGGGGAAAATTATCTTCTCACCGGCGGTCAGGAATCGGAAATCAAATATGAGATGGTTCAAAGAGTACGGCCGTCGGCCGGCCTCAAAAAACTGATGCTCAGTTGTGTTGTTCCAGAGTCTTTTTCTTCGCCGACCTACAACCAGCGGATTGCGGATTTCGATCTTGCCTTTTCTCCTGCGCCTTTAAGTCGTGAAGACCGAACCGATAAGCGCGGGAACAAAGTTGTCGAAGCGACCTGGAAAGCGCCGACCGGGCCGGTGACAACGACTATCCACCTTACGGCAATCAACAGCACAAAACTTCAGGCTCTGAAGACCGGGGCACCATTCCCGCCCAGCGGGTTGCCGCAGCAGGCAAAAGTATATTTAGAAGCTACCGATCAAGTCCCTGCCGACGACAGTCAAATTCGCTCCAAAGCCCGTGAATTAACAAATACGGCTAAAAATCAATTTGATGCAGTACAGAAAATATTAACGTGGGTTGTGGATCATATGCACTATGTGCTGACTCCCCAAAGCTACGATGCATTATATTCCTTGCAAAGCGGCAAGGGTAATTGCCAGAATTACTCGCACCTTTCGGCAGCCATAATGCGTGCGGCTGGAATTCCTGTACGCATTGTAAATGGAATTACCTTGAAACAACCCTATGATATTAATATGAGCAATTCTATACTTACCATGAAAATGGCCCAGGGACGGCATTCTTGGGTAGAAGTTTATTTTCCGGACCTGGGCTGGGTGCCGTTCGACCCCCAGGGAACCGAACTTTTCGTCAGCAACCGTTTTATTAGAGTGGAGACCGGCCTGGATAACAACGAAACACGTCAGGATGGGCTCATGCGCTGGATCCAGGCCAAAAGCTCGTCGGGACGACCGTTATTTGAGGAGAGCATCCAAGCTGAATTTGTCAGTGATCACATCAAGCTTGCAGGCCGGAAAACCAACTATGGCCCCCGCGGGCTGCTGCTCGGCCCTCAAGTCGAAACCGCTTTTTCTAAAAAAATCGTAACCATCCCGCCCCCGCCCCTGAGAGTGTCGGAAGAAGTATTAAAACGCCTGCGCTTCAAAAAGCCGTATGTGTTTGGCAACCTGGACTTTCCTGAAAACGCAGATTTTTTGTCTGCAAGGGGGCCGGCTAAACAACATTCCGACAATACAATGGAAATGCGTAAAAACTTTTTGGTGGAGACGGCCGAGTATGTAACCACGCGGGGAAATCAATACGCCCAGACGTTTATTCTGACCAAACCAATGCAATTGCAGCACACCGGGCTGGCGCTGCATAAATTTAATTCCGAAGGACAGCTTTGGCTTGAACTTTTAAAAGACAATGGGGGGACCCCCGGTGACCTGGTCGCTACAAGCGATATCATCGAACTCAACCAATTGAAGTTCACACCCGGTTATACCTGGGTGGACTTTGATTTTACCACAACTTCGGTGATACTCTCACCAGGCCGCTACTGGGTTGCTCTGGGATTCACCGGCGGCCCTATCGTGAACTGGTTTTTTACCTATGGCAAGCCCGTCGGGCCGCAGGACGGCACTCGATATAAAACCATGTTTGATGAGACCTGGAGTCGCAGCTTGGCCTATGAATTCAACTATCGAGTCATAGGACTTGCCGCCAAATAGGCGCATAACATCTGTTGAAGAAAGGAATAAAACATGAAAATTCATTCCTTGATGATTACCGACCCAATTACCATAACTGAAAACGCCTCTATCAGGGAAGCCATTGAAGTTATGAAAGTGAATTCTATCCGACATCTTCCGGTAGTGGCAAAGGGGAGGAGGCTAAAGGGTTTTATTACCCTGGCTGACTTGAAGCAGGGCCTTATTCCATCAATGGTTGGAGATGTAACCCTGACCGATTTGATGATAAAGGACCCGATTGTGGTTGATCCTGATGACGATATCGAAACTGCAGCCCGGATCATCTATAAACACAAAATCGGGGGTATGCCGGTGGTTAAAAACAACAAACTGACCGGTATAATAACCGAAACAGATATCCTCAGGGCTTTTATAGACATGATGGGGCTTCTGACAGCCAGTTCACGTATTGATATAGTGATCGAAGACAAACCGGGCCTGTTTAGAAAAGTTCTGCAGATTATCAGTGATAACGGCGGAGATATAATCAACGTAGGAATGCCGGCCCAGCATACAGACACACGGGTGTATTACTTTCGTCTGTCCGTCTGTGATACAGATATAATCAAAAGATCCCTCGAAGAGGAAGGGTT
>JAQYVG010000265.1 GCA_030145595.1 Desulfobacterales bacterium
GGTGAAAGTCACCATTGTACGGGTCGACAAACAGTGGGTCTGCATTGATATTACCCATCCCGGGGTAAGTCCCATCATAATGGTCTATGTCAGAATAGGTGACCTCTGTAGAAGAATCGTAATCGTCAAGGATAAAGGTGAAAGTATCATTTTCCCACACAATGCAGTTTGTCACCGTTGGAGATGAGCCCCAGTTGTAAATCACTGTATCACCATAGTTTCCGAAGAAGGTGCTGTTGATCACTGCTGGAGAGGAACCGCTATAGTTTTCCATCCCGCCTCCCCAAAATGCCCCGTTTCTATAGAAGAGGCAGTTTGCCACTGTCGGAGAGGAGCTCATGTTGTTGTGCATTCCGCCGCCGCCATAATTACCCCCCATATTTTTCGAAAAGACGCTGTTGGTTACGGTCGGAGAGGAACCCTCGTTGTACATCCCCCCGCCGTGTTTAAAAGCCTGATTTTCCGAGAAGATGCAGTTAGTCACCTTCGGTGAAACGTCAGAACCCAAATTGCACATCCCGCCGCCGTATTGATTCGTTAAATTTCCAGAGAAAGTGCAACTGGTTACTGTTGGAGAGGAACCGAGAGCGTTGGTCATCCCACCGCCGCCACTGGCATAGTACGCCGATGTCTTATTGTCGGAAAAGGTGCAGCCGGTTACGGTCGGTGATGAACCCTCGTTGTACATCCCCCCACCCTGAAAATAAGCGTGATTTCCGGATAAGATGCAGTTGGTCAGGGTTGGAGAGGCATAACTGTTGTAAACCCCGCCGCCGTAGAGATTGGTATAAACGGCAATTTCAGTTTCAAAAGCGTTGCCACCAGTTATGGTAAATCCGTCCAAAATGGCATTGTCAGCGCCTGTCACCACGTGATAGGCATTTTCGTCATTGTTGTTGAAACCATCATCGTCTCCGCTTATATCCCCGCTCAATATGGTCTCATTTGCGGCCCAATCCCGCTCTTCACGGGAGCTTTCACCGCCGGAAAAGCCGCCGTATAAAGTAACGCCCGCTCTCAGCTGGAAGGTGTCGGTCCGATCTATCCCAGGCACATAGGTGCCCTTCTTGACCCACACCTCACCACCGCCGGCCGTCTCACACGCATCAAGGGCAGGTTGGATGGTCTGGAACGCGGTGGACCAACTTGTGCCATCCCCTGGGCTTGTTATATTTCCGTCCACATAAAAGATATCGGCCTGTGCAGCCAGCGGAAAGGCCAGCAAGCAAAAGACCGACAGACACAATACTTTCTTGATCCAACCACTTCTTGCCCAAAAACGACCCCCTGCTGTATTCTTCATTTCTACCCCCCTTATTCGCTCTGGTGCTCATGATAGCGCGTGATGAGCAGTGTGAGTTCTTCCTTCTGGGGCTGGAACTCCCCGTAAAGGATCTATAAGATGATCCGAACCTAAGATGATTCGCTTCACTAAATATCCTCCTTATTTCAACTTGTTCCCCTATTCATGTTGAAATCAATTGATTTTTTATTATCTCTTATAAAATTATAGTCAGTTGATGTTCTGGTTTAGGCTTCCAAAAGAACAGAGAATGTCCTCTGTGAACGGGGTCAAATCTTGATCAGTGATTAGTATAAATTATCATACGATATCAGGGTGTTGTTAACCACATTTATCCAGCTTTTATCCGCTTATCCGGTATCAGCATCAAGGGAACTTCCGGGACGCCCCTCAAATTGCGGAACTTCCGGGAGGCTCAAAAAGATAAAGCCCTTCCTTAGCATTCTTTGAGCCAAGAAGGGCTTTCATTATTTGTAGAGACATGGGGCACCCTGTATAATATGTTTAGATCGTGCCGTGCCGGTAAATAAATGCATGACCTTAAATGAAATGTTTAAAAAAATCAATGGGAAATACGTGTTGCACGCCAAGGCGCAAAGGCGCTAAGAGATTTATTATCCACAGATTACGCAGATTAGCCCCGGTGAAATATGATAATTCATTTCACTGGGCAGGCGCAGATTATTTGTTCGATCGACGTGATCGGACAAAAACTGTCATCGATGCGCGACAAATCAGTTCTTTAACGCATTTTTCCTTTTGGCCGTTTTGCCCGCAAATCTCTGCAAGGAGCTGCTTCATCGGATAGGTTCATTTTTTCTTTTTCCGCTTGCCGTTCGTTAACTGCTTGACCGTTTTTTCAAAATCACTGTCCCGCTGATCTTTTTGCCGAATCCGCCCTCTGTTGAACTTTTCGTATTCGGTTTCGGCCATTTCCTTAGCCATTTCGTGTGAAATTCTGCCGGCATGGGTGAGAATCTCACGTTCATTGAGCGTCATAAAGGCATCCAGTTTTTTGACCCAGTCGGCCATGTGCATGGGGATGCGGCGCATGGCCTGGCCTTCAGCGAAGATCAGGTATTGTTCCACCAGGTTGTTCAGGGCCAGCAGTTCCTCTTCGGTGAGATAGTTTTTGGCGATGGTTACGTCCTGTTTGCGGACCTTGGCACCGCGCCAACTGGTCAGCCCCATATTGGTCCTGTCACTATCGATCCGTTCATGGATGATTTCCGCCGCGGTCATGCCGGTAATGGCCCAGTGCATTTTGTTCTGGACGGTCTTGAAAAACTCGATGCTGATCTTCATTGTCGGATCATAGTCGATGCTGGTGGCGTATATGTCGGTGATTTTCTGGTAAAAGCGCCGTTCCGAGGTGCGAATATCCTGGATGCGGCGGATCAGTTCGTCAAAATAGTCGAAGGGCTGATCCGGATTCTTGAGGCGCTCATCGTCCAGCACAAAGCCTTTGATGATATATTCGCGCAGATGCTGGGTGGCCCAAATCCGGAAGCGTGTGGCCACATGGCTTTTTACCCGGTAGCCAACGGAAATAATCATGTCCAGGTTGTAATAATCCAGCAGGCGTTTTACCTCGCGCTTGCCCTCTCGGCGAACTGTCAAGTATTTCTTGACAGTTGCCTCCGGCGCCAATTCACCCTCCTCAAAAACACTTTGAATATGGAGACTTATGTTCTGCTTGGTTGTCTGAAACAGATCCGACATTAGTTTTTGGGTCAGCCAGACGGTTTCATCCTCAAGGCGCACGTCGATTTTGACTTGGCCGTCCTCGGTTTCATAGACGAGGAACTGGCCTTTGCCGGAGTTGTATCCGTTACTGGGGATCAGGTCTTTGCTCATGACCGCACAGCCTCCTCGATGAGCTGTTCCACACGGGTTTTGGGAATCTCCGGTACGCCCCTCAAAATATAGGTTTCTATGTTAATTCTGCTTGCAAAGCCGGGGCTTCCGGGAGCCTCAAAAAGATAAAACCCTTCTTAGTATTCGTTGAACAAAGAAGGGCTTTCATTGTTTGTAGAGCCATGGGGCACCCTGTATAAGATGTTTAGATTGTGCCGTGCCGAAAAAATAAATGCCTGACCTTAAATGAAATGGTTAAAAAAATCAATTGGAAATACGTGTTGCACGCCCCTGTTAAATACGCTGCGCTCCTCACTATCGTGAATTTCGCTGGGCAGGCAAAGGCGCTAAGAGATTTATTATCCACAGATTACCCCAGTGAAATACGCTACGCTCCTCATTGTCATGAATTGCACGGGGCAGGCGCAGATTAGCGCAGATTATTTAATTGGCCACAGACACACGCAGACAGACACGAGTCTTCGCTACGCTACGCCCTCGCAAGCAGACAGATCCCGGTTAAATGGTCTACGGCCCCAGTGAAATGGCTGCAAGATTTCACGGGGTAAAAATTTAACAGGGCATGCGTTTATTTGTTCGATCAGGTCGATCGAACAAATGATGTCATCGCTCCGCGAATACTCAGTTGCTTAGCGTTCTTTTCTTTTTGCCCCCTTTGGCGTAAGCTTTTTGTTTCTCTTTTACCGTAAACCCAATTTTTTTGGTTCTCGTGTCAGGCGGTGCCATTAGCTGCCGGATCGCTTCGAAAATTGCCTGAATTTGTTCATCGTGATCGCCCAGCTTTCGTTCAATCGGATCAACTCTGATTTGCCCTCACATAGCTTTATTAATGAACATCAGTTACATAAGAGCAATAAAGCATGTCAAAGATAACAAGTTGTAATCATATGAGTATTGATTTTTTATCCGTTTACGGCACAATAAAACCTGCTGCTCAGTTACATAAGGCATATATAAAAAATCAGGCCCAGAACGGAATATATTTAGCATGCTTTCTTGACTTGTTTTCAGGATCATAAGGTTTTATTAGTTCAGCCTCCATTGAATCCTTTATGATTCTTGAAGCCATTGGGTAGCTTTTGTCTTCAATACCCATCCGATTTCTTAACGACTCGTTATTCATCTGCTGATTTGTTAGAGGGGACGTTGTTGTAGAAATTTCTTGGCAATCGATTTCAATATTGAAAACTATGGATAAGGTCGAGAGTAGCGAGATTTGATGCCTTGGGCAGCGCATAATCTAATTTTTATGATTACAGACAATGATTGCAGCACCCCATTGTTTGTGATGAATGATGATATTCGCACAAATGTAACAAGTTATGTGTATAACAAACAACTTATTTCCGGGATAGGATTGGCAGTTGGTTATCCGC
>JAQYVG010000266.1 GCA_030145595.1 Desulfobacterales bacterium
GGGCGGTTCAAAACGGAAGGGTCAAGAGGATGAGGGTGTGCACCAGTTGTATAAAATCCGGTCACGTCGTCAAAGCATCGTAACGTCTCAATAAGTTAGGGCTTAGAAAATCGCCGGGCTTCAGAAAAACCCTGAAGCCCTTTTCTCCCTTAAGCGAAGCGATCCTAAAGCGTAGCGCTCTTCAAGCATAGCGCTCTTTTCCCCCCTTTTTTGTGTCTTGGTGGCTGAACTATTGCATCAAATATAAAAATCCACAAATGTTCCTTTTTCAGGGGGGGCGCCAACTCGGCGTTCTACGACTTTATTAAGGGTTACCGTATCCTGTTGATTTTGGGAAGGGAAACCGGCGGTCAATTCTTTCTCAAGGATTTTTCTCTCAGGCGGGTTGACCACTATCAGTGGCCAGACAGTATCGAGCTTGGTCGTTACCTTCATTTTAGCTCCTTTGTGGAACTTCAGACCTCGTTATTTCCCTTATATAAATGACCTTAGACCTTTGAACCCTCTTTTGATTATATTATTATATCTCACAAATCGAGTTTTGCAACCCAAGTAGGCAAAAAATTCCGCTCAGCCTCTAATGTTCAGGCAAATTATTACCTTTGTGTATTAGAGATTTTCTCAAATCCTATTTGCGTTAATTTTAATTGCCTGCATTTGTTAACAAAATATGTTTCGCCGGTATTTTGGCATGCTGTTTGCTGATATATTGAACAAATCTTTAATATAAGGAAAGTAAAGGTATAAGAAAAATAATGAACACGATGATCTTAAAACTGATTTCTTTGGCAGCAAATCAAAAAACAGCAAATCAGGGCAAGGGCATAAAATCAGCCCAAGGCAGTGGTGATCTTTTCTCCGGCATTTTGGAATCCTTAAATACTGCTTCCCAAAAGTCTTCCCCTAAGGCCAAAACGTCTGGGGGGGTCGGTGTGCCCATAAACAAAAACCGCCATCATACCTATCTTGAATCGTTGCGCAAAGCACTTTTGGCCAAGGGGAAACCATTAAACAAGGTCGCTTTAAAAGACGAAGATCTTGCTTTAATCAATAAGTTTCTGCAGCAGTGCGGTTTTTCGCAAAAGAAAGTGGACCAATTTTTAAAGGATTTGGCGGAGAAGAGCCCCGGGGGGCAAATTAATCTTGCCCGGTTTTTTCAAGAGGCAACTGAGCTTGCCGGTCCCAAAAACAAAAAAGAACAAGGCAGCTTCCTGGAACCGGCGGCCGTTCCCCACCTTGAATCGATCCTGAGAAATTTCGGACTTACGCCCCAGGAACTGGAACAGGTCTTTAGCGCCGCCAGGGGTGCAGACGGGCGTCTGGATGCGGGTAAATTTGTCACAAAATTAAAACAGGTCAGCCGGCATATAAACAAAGAAGGATTGGATGCCGCCGTTGCAAAGATAGATCAGCAGCTTGCGGACAAATTGAAGATGCTGGGTATTGACATGCCTGGAAAAGCCGAGAGCGGCCAGATTACACTCAAAGATTTCATAGCATCCCTGGAGCAGATGGCAGGTGGGCCGGATGGACCGCATAAGCTGTCGCCTGAGATGCAGACTACCATGGAGCAGATATTGGCAAAGGTGGTAGTGCCCGGTGAAGAAACCAAAACCGCAGTTTCTAAGCCGCTTGTTGCCAATCCTGAATTGGCTGATTTTAATTCCCAGGCCAAAACCAAAAAAGATGCTGAATCAGTTGAAAAAGAGGAGCGTTTATCCGCGTTCAAGCCGGCCGGCCGGCCGGGGGCAGACGAGAAGCTTCCAGCTTTTGCAGATGAAAAAGGCCGGTTGAATGCCGACAGCAGACCCTCAGACCTAAAACATGTTAATGCGGACAGAGCCGCCGATCTGGTTTCCGAATTTAAAGGCGGCCGGGGTTCAAAACCGGGTATTAATACCGAAAGTGTCAACACACAATCGCAAACAAGTGCAACCAACATCAACCCACAGATGGCCGCGGCTGTCATTACGGATGCGGTAAACAGCGCCGGGCATAACGAGAAGCCTTTTCAGGATTTTTTGCCGACGTATCTGGTCGATCAGGTCGGCCGGCAGCTCTCCAGGGCTCTTCTTAGGGGTGACCGGGTCATCAGGTTGCGGTTGAAACCGCCGGAGCTGGGATCAGTCAAGATCGAGATGGATATGAAAGAGGGTGTTTTAAGGCTCGAGATGATAGCCGAGAACATTACGGTAAAAGAACTTTTGCTTTCCAACGTCCACGAACTGAGAAATGCCCTGGCAGAGCAGGGGGTAAAGATCGAAGGGCTGGATGTTCAGGTCGGTCATGACTTCAACCATTCCTTAGCGGATTCAAAAGAGGGTTTAAAGGAGAGGCAAAGACTTATCAAGCAGCAGGACAGTGGCTTGTCGGCGGAAGAAATCATGATGGACGATCCGGCATCATGGCTCCGCAACAGGGCCGCAGGCGAGCGTTTATTGAATTTAGTGGCATAACATACAAGGATGGTAGTCATATTTATATCGATTGACGGAGCGAAGCGACTTCCACCAATCAACAATCATCAATCATCAATCATCAATCTATCACTTCAAGGAGCAGCGCTATGTATATAAACGAACTCTTACCGACTAGCAATCAAGTAGTTAATGCCGGTGTGGAGACATCCCGCGAAAAGGAATTGGGCCGCAATGATTTCCTGAAGCTGCTGGTTGCCCAACTCCAGCACCAGGACCCGCTCAACCCCATGGAATCGGCCGATTTTACGGCCCAGTTGGCGCAGTTTTCCAGCCTGGAGCAGCTATTTAATGTCAATGACAATCTCGAGGTAATCAAGGATTCCAAGAACGGACAGGTTTCCGAGAACCTGCTTGATTATATCGGGAAAGAGGTCAAATCCATTGAAAACAACATTGCCGTGTACGATGGAAGGGCATCCGGGGGCTCGTACACGTTAGCGAAGCCGGGGGATGTAATTATATCCATACTGGACGGCGAAGGTTCGGAAATAAGAACAATTTACAAAGAAGGCCAGGACTCCGGAGAATATGACTTCTATTTTGACGGAAAAGACGACCAGGGCCATCCGGTTCCTGATGGTGATTATACCTTTAGCGTCCAGGCGGTTGACAGTCAAGGCTTCCCGGTCGTGGTAGATTCCGGCTTGTCGGGAAAAGTGACGGCCGTTACCTATCAGGGCGACATCCCTTACCTGGTGGTCGGGGATCAACTGCTTAGTCCGCAAGCCGTAACAGAGGTCCGTTTAAGTGAAGCGCTTTAACCCGGAGAAATTGGAACCAAATGCAGGGCTCCTGACCTGGCGTAAATTCAGATTCAACATATTTTAATGAAGAATCTGCACCTTGAGAGCATATAAAAGATGAACGTCGAACATCGAACATCGAACATTGAACATCGAATAATGCATTCTACCATTTATAATAAAAACAAAGCGAAGCGCCTTCCACATTCGACGTTCGACGTTGAACGTTCGATGTTCGATGTTCAAATTGTTGCATATGAAATTACTACTAAACCTTCCTATCACGTTGAAATTACGTATACAGTTCAGGAGTTCTGAAATGAGTCAAAGGGGGTATTAATTATGTCTATATCAAGCTCCTTATATACCGGTATGAGCAGTCTTTTCTGTTATAGTGACAAGCTGGGAACAATCGGAGACAACATCGCCAATGTCAATACCACCGGATTCAGGGCCGGTCAGGTAAGTTTTGAAGATATCCTTGCCGAGGCGACCAACACCGGTAGTGTCAGGCTGAGTCCGGGAGGGGTCAAAAGTGATTTTACAGCAGAAGGGTCCGCCCAGTCCTCCCACATAGCGACCAATATGGCCATCACGGGGGAAGGCTTTTTTATTCTCAGTGATCCGCAAGTGACCGGCGCTACCTATTATACCAGGGCCGGAGAATTCAGCTTTGACTCCGAGGGTTATCTGGCCAACCCGCAGGGAAAAATTGTTCAAGGTTATCAAATTGACGCTCAGGGCACGGAACAAACCGCATTGTCCGACATTCAACTCACCCTGACAACGCCGGCCGCCACTCTCTGGGACCCTGATCCTGCACCTCGATTAGTTGCAGATCCAATGGCATCGACAAGATTGACGTTAAATATAAATGCGGATGCCCGTTCTCAAGAGCATTCTGTCGGCGGACTCTCTGGTCAATGGGATGCCACCCAGGCGGAACCCATGGATGCAAGCGCTTATGAACTGCGGTCATTGCAGGACATATTTGACAGCGCCGGCGCCCGGCATTCCATCGAGATCTTTTTTGACAAAACCGCGGTGGCCAATACCTGGGAATATCTGATTACCTCCCTGCCGGATGTGCCGGTGAATGCTACGGATGGGATTCTCGGAGAGGGCACCATCACTTTTAACGGCAATGGATATATAGAGGATATGACACTAACAGGAATGGCAGCCCCTAATGCCAATGGATATCTTGCTTTTCAAACACCTTTTGCAGGGGCAGCGAGTGTAGAACTGGATCTGGGCGTCAGCAATACGGCCGGCTCCTGGCAGTATGCGAGTCAGACGTCAACCCAGTTCGGATATGGATCATACAC
>JAQYVG010000267.1 GCA_030145595.1 Desulfobacterales bacterium
CTTGTCCCGCCATAGCCCTTTTCTAAGGGCGACGGCGGATGCGGCCCCCGCTAAAATGAAGCGGGATTTCGCATCTGGTTTATAAGTTAAATGTGCTCAACTTGCTCATCGAAAAAATATCTCATTTATGACCGGTTCGCTTCCCGCAAACCCCGTCCATTAGGACGGGGTTGAGGGGAGCTATATAAAATATGCTTAAAATCCTTACCGGGAAGCCCGCCCTTCAGGGCGGTAAGCTTCAATTGGACACCCAGCGTGTTCATTTTGGATTCGTGGATGGACACTAACTAGAGTTTTTTATGGAGAATTTGGTAGGCTTTTGGATTGAAAAAACTATAAAAACAAATAGATATACATAGTTTTTTAGGTTCGATTTTCATCCAGCACTTTGCGGACGGTTACAGCAAAATCACGCTTAACCAGAGGCTTTAACACAAATGCTTTGATACCAAGTTCTTGCGCTTTTTCCTCTGATATTTTTTCACTGAAACCTGTGCAGAGAATAGTCGGCATATCCGGACTAATGTTCAGAATATGCTCTACGAGTTTATCACCGGTCATATCAGGCATGGTCATGTCAGTGATGACCAGATCAAACTGTTCCGGTTTGGAATGAAACGATTCAAGAGCATCTACGGGATTCTGTTTGGTCTCCACCTGATACCCGAGTCGTTCCAGTATTTGCCGCGCCATCTTTACTATTGATTTTTCATCGTCAACAAAAAGTATCCTTTCATTTCCAGTAGGAAATTTTTCAACACTTTTTGATTCAATTACAGCTTCTTCTTCAATCACAGGGAAAAAAACGTTAAATGTAGTGCCTTTCCCAGGTTCACTGTCAACTGAAATCGCACCTTGATGGCTTTGGATAATACCATGTACTACTGACAACCCCAGACCGGAACCTTTGCCCAGTTCTTTGGTCGTAAAATAAGGATCAAAGATCCGGTCCTTGATTTCAGGGCTTATGCCTTGCCCTGTATCGCTTACTTTTATTGCGACATAGTTGCCTGGGGACAGGTCAGGGTAAATATCGGCTGAATTATTGTCCAAAACCAGGTTTTGTATTGATATTTCAAGAGTGCCCCCCGATTCCTCCATGGCATGCGCAGCATTGGTATACAAATTAAGCATTATCTGATGGATTTGAGTCGAGTTTGCAAGCACAGTGTCTGCTGAAACCTGTATGTTCTGACGAAAGGTAACACTCGTTGGAAGTGTCGCTCGTAAAAACTTGAGTGAGTCTCTGATGACAGGGACTATTTTTGTCGGTTGCAACTTTTGGTCTGTTTTGTGAGCGAATCCAAGGAGCTGGCTGACTATATCTTTTGCACGCAGACCGGCTGTTTTAATCTCTTCAAGATTGGAATGAGCCGGATTCCATTCCGGAACATCATCCAATGCTAATTCCGTATTACCGATAATGATCCCCAGGATATTATTGAAGTCATGGGCGATACCACCCGTGAGTGTACCTATGGCTTCCATTTTATGGGCATGCTGCAGTTGGACTTCCAGCCGTTTGGTTTCTGTAATATCAATGATAAACCCTCTCAAACCAACCGGTTTTTCGTTTCGGTAGATGGCGGTTGAATGGATCAAAGCAGGAAAAGTGCTTTTGTTTTTTTTCATTGCCGTGTACTCATTAAGTCCTATATTTTCACCACTCATGATCTTTTTAGCATTTTGCATAATTCTGGATCGATCGTCGGGATGAAACAATTCAAGGCCCTTTAAACCTTGATCAAAATCCTGTTGCGTGTAACCGAAATGATCGAATGCCTTACGATTTACAAACGTAAGATTGTCGTTGATATCCATTTCAAAAATGGTTTCCGGTAATAATTCGGCCAATTCTCTGAACCGCTCCTTACTCTCTTGCAGTGCCTCTTGTGCTTGCATGTGTTCTTGGATTTTCCGTTTAAGTTTTTTGTTGGCCTGGACCAGTTCGGCGGTGCGCTGCTCAACACGCAGCTCTAACTCGTCATGAGCTTTTTTGAGTTCCTCTTCCACTTTTAGGCGTTCGTCCACATCCGTTATCATAATTATGCTGGTGGATGATTCTCCTCTAACGGGCAGCTTCTTAAGAGTAACGAGTTTATTGTTGATTTTAATCGCCTTGCTGTAGCCAATTTCAAAAGATTCATCAGCTCTTGATTTCATCAGCTTTTCTACCTGCAAGCTGAAAATATTGTCAAATAAATTTTGTGGATAGGCTGCCAGGAGTTCTTCCAGAGACTTTCCGAATAAAGAGAGTGCGGCTGAATTCGCATACACGATCCTGTTTTCAAAGGTTTCCAGAATACCTTCGCGCATACTGTCTAAGATGGCCTCCCAGTGCCTATTTTGAGAGAGCAGCTCCTTGGTCATCTGCCTGAGATGTATAGTATCAAAGCCTTTAATCGGTTTTGGTTTTTTGCCCTTTACAAAGGAATCCGAATCTCTTACCGCTGCTAAAACATTGCCAATGATAGATCCGATAGGTCCTTTGGCAATGCATGCATCGGCACCGATTTCAGTATAGTCAAAATCCATTTCGGCCGCTGCGGCCGAGACAAGCACCAGGTAGCAATCCTGCAAATGCTGCATTTTTTGTATAATCTTGCACAGTTTGTCCCCGCCGATTTTTGGCATTACAAGATCGACAAACATTATGTCGGGAATAAAAGAAATAAGTATATCCAGAGCAGAGAGACCATCTTCAGCGGTACGTACCTGATGGCCTTCATCCTCCAACAGGTCTGCTATTAGCCCCAACATCTGCGGGTTATCATCTACTACGAGTATTTTCTTTTTCATGAAAAAGCCCTCTTGTAACAAAAAAGGAAAGTAAGAGGAAAGAGTTTTGGAGAAGTTGCCGGTCTACTCCACAAAAACCAGATACAATAATAGTCTTTTAAAAGCAAGGCTGGATTTTATAGCATAATACGGATAGTAAGCAAGTATTAGGGATTAAGTATAAAAAGTAGTTATAAAAATTTATGGTTGGACCTCAAAAATGCGGGTGGCTTTTTGTAAAGGTCTCGTCATATTTTGGGGCCACGCCGACCATACCCGGCCATAGGCTTTAAAACGACCAAAAAAGGCGATCAAGAGTGTATTTGTCTAGTTCTCCTGTAGGTTCAAGGCTGTTTTGATCTTGAAAATTTTGAATAGCTTTGCGAGTTTTAGGCCCAATGATACCATCTATCGGTCCGGGGTCGAACCCTGAATCTTTAAGCACCATTTGAACCATTTTGGATAGTTCAACACCTGTAAGAGCTTTATAGTCAGTGTATTTAATGACTTCCGTAGGTTCCTTCTTCTGTTGGGCAGCTGTTTTTTCCGCTGCAAAAGCTGACGTGGTCAACGTGACCGAAATCATAAAAAATAAAAACATCCATATGATTTTCAAAAAGGCGTTCTTCATAGTTTATCGCCATTAAAAAAGGGCTCACAGGCTTTAACAGCTGTAAACCCTTGTTTTCCATGGTGGGCGGTACTGGGATTGAACCAGTGACTTCTACCGTGTGAAGGTAGCACTCTCCCGCTGAGTTAACCGCCCTTTAGAACGGTCCGTCAACCATTTCTTTCAGTTCTTTGCCGACCTTGAAAAAAGGTAATTTTTTGGAAGGTACATTTATTTGTACGCCGGTTTTTGGGTTGCGGCCAATATACGGCTTATAGCTTTTGACGGTAAAGCTGCCAAAACCCCTGATTTCCACGCGCTCACCTTTTGAAAGCGTCTCCTTGACGGCGTCAAAAAACGTATCGATAACTTTTTCAGCATCCTTTCTGCTTAAATTTGCTTTGTCTTTAATGGCAATGATTAACTCTGATCTGTTCATGCAGACTCCTTTTCTTTACCAAAGATAATACAATATTTTAGGGAGTATCAGTGTCGTTTATATATAGAAGGTTGGAATCTTTTAAGTCAAGTTTTTTTTCTTAGTCAAAGCGTCGAGAATAAAAAATGATGGTCACTCGGGGATTTCCGAGAAGGAATTCCCAAGTGATTCGATTTCATCAGGTGTCGGGAGGTCTTTTAAATCTTTGAGGTCAAAGATTTCCAGAAACTGCTTGGTGGTCGCATAAATAAGAGGTCGCCCGGGAATCTGTTTGCGGCCCAGTACCCGTATTAGTTTTCGTTCGAGCAGCATACGCAGGATACCGCCGCAATCGACTCCCCGAATGTGTTCTATGTCACTGCGGATGACAGGTTGCTTATAGGCGATGATGGCCAGAGTTTCAAGTGCCGCCTTGCTGAGTCGAAGGGGAGTCGGTTGGATAAGTCGTTTGATCCATTCACGGTATTCCGGGCGGGAGCGGATTTGATATCCTCCGGCAACCTCCCGCAGCAAAAATCCGCCTTTGCGGGTCTCGTATTCAGCCGCAAGCGCAGTAAGCGCCTCGTGGATCTCTTTGGTATCATCCTGTCCGAGGACCTTTTGGATACGGTTAATGGTTAAAGGCGTTTCGGAAACAAACAGGAGGCTTTCAATAATGTATTTGATATCTTCCATTCAGAGTTCGGGGTTCTTCGTTCAGTGTTCAGGGTTTTCCAACCT
>JAQYVG010000268.1 GCA_030145595.1 Desulfobacterales bacterium
CATTGCTATCGACTTGTCATTTGGACCTGGATGCTGGATACGGGTTGCCGATTATTGGTCAAAAGTAAAAGGGTGGGTTAAAATAATTAGTCTTTTGGAAGTCCAAGCTGATTTCGAATTAAAGCGCATAAACTGTTTTTAATTTCTTTGTGTCTTGGAACCGGTGCTTTCTGGCCAGTACGAGGGTTCATATAAATATCGTGCTTAGAGCCGTGGCGATATAAAAAGCAACCTTCCCTAACCAATTTGCGAATGAACTCCCGTTGCTTCAAGTAGATAGCTCCACAGCAACACGATTCCGAGAGGTCGGCAATAAGTTCTGAGGCTCACTATCAAGCATCAATTTATAAGCATCCTGGATGTTTTCTTTTAGCTCTTCTAAGGTTTCTCCTTGGCTAAATATGCTCGGTACTTCAACAAGCCGACCAACAAACCATCCATCATCTTCCCAATATTCTAAAGTTAATTTTGTCATTTCAAAAATTTCTCCGACTTATTGTTTGCCTAAAACCGGGGACTCCGCAAGTAAAGTCTAGCAAAGCACAAATTCAAGTAAAAAACCATAAAATTCCTGCAATTCGTTACTAATATAAAGTTAGGGGAGTCTATAATAAGCAAATAAGTTGTTAGAGCAACTGATATTTATGCTCTTTAGTGGAAGTTGGGGACATCCTTGACTAAGTTGACTTACTTCTGGGTTTGTTGAAAGACAAGAGGGTCAGGTCCCGATTAAATAACTCTTTGGCCCCAGGTAAATGGCCAACATTCGTTGGATTTAACCCCAGTACGATCTGCCGGACCTACCCCGATTAAATAGGATGGGCCATTTATGGATGGACACAAGTTAGTCGCGGATAGTCTTTGACAGATTCGGGACGCTTTCGGGTTTGCCGCGTTCCATTACACGGCTTTCGCCGTCGCGAGCGGTGACGTTTTCGTACACGCCGTCGTCCCGCTTAACCAGCTTGGTGAAGCCTAGATCGCGCAGTTCTCTGTTGCTTTTAGGAGTGCTGATACTGGTGCGCGATATTAGTTTGCGCACTGCACCGGCGCAATCGGGGCATTTGCTCAACGCTTTGTCGTGAATCGACTGCGTTACCTCAAACATTTTACCTCTGTGGCAGGGCTCTTCTATATGTTCGTATTCGTAAACCGGCATTGCAATTCCCCAACTTGGTTTGTTTTTAATGATTTACAATATGATTCAGCTTTAATGCTATCATTTCAGCCAGTTAAAGTTTTTTTAACAAATTAATCATAAATTGTAATATGTCAAGATTCAATATAATTTCAATTTAGCTATAACGCTCAATCGAACGTTATTCGTTATTTGTTATTAGTTACTCGACAAAATATCAACCACTATTCTGTATCAGTGTCATACGAAGAAATGTGCTAACTATTAAAAAATGTACTGCAACATGCAAGCAGTTAACAAATAAAACTAATTAAACCAATAAAACCAATCGGACAATTCAAATTAATACAATGATCTTAGAGGCTTGGTGCCTTTGTGGCTGAACTATTACAAGTAAATTTATTTATTCACGAACCCTAGGCTACACTTCAAATGGTTTAGGAGATATCCGGAGTAGTCTGATTGCTTTCAGGACCACGCAAAAACGCAACCACTATCCCAAGTCCCGCAACAAAACAACCGGCCAGCATAGCAGATTGAAAGGCTGCCATGAAAAACGGTTCCATTTCCGCCCCATAGGCCTTTAGTGTGAGTCCTCCGCTGCGGGCAGCAAAGGTATTGTTGAAAATAATCTCGGCCAGAGCTACACCAATGACCATCCCCATATTGCGCGCCGTGGCTACAGTACCGGCAGCGATACCCCTGCGGTTCTGATAAACAGTACCCAGGACCACGGAACTGTTAGGTGAAATAAAAATGGCGGTCCCGATACCCACAAGTGCAAGACGCCAGATTACGGTCAGAGATGAGGCCACAGGGGGAAGCAGGGACAAAGAAAACAGTCCCACCGCCATTACCGCCATTCCCAGTGTACAGAGTATGCGTGATCCTATACGATCAGACAATGCCCCTGAGAACGGGCTGATAAAAAAAAGAAACACAAAGGGCGTCACCATCAAATACCCGGCCTTGTCCATGGAAAATCCGGATGGGTTCACCAGGTAAAACGGCATCAGAAAAAGCATGCTAAAAAGGCTCATAAAAAGGATCATGGCCGAAAGACTCGGTAGAACAAAAAGGCGAATTTTCAATAAAGACAAATCGAATATGGGATGGATTGCCCGTGCTTCGACTCTTATAAACCATATAGCGCTGGTAATCGAAACACCCAACAGAAGCCAAATTCGCAACGATGTGCATCCCCAGTCGTGTATCCGGGTCAAAGCAATAAGCAATGAACAAAAACATATTACCAACAAAAGCGCCCCGGTCATATCAAAAGATTCTGAGCGGGTCATGTCTCCATGGCTGCCCTTTAAAATCCAGGCAGCCCAGACCGCCGCCGCTATCCCGATGGGAATATTGATATAAAAGATCACACGCCAAGAAAACAGATTGAGTATCAGCCCGCCTAAGGCCGGTCCAATCGTCAATCCGGCTGCCACCACGGTACCGACCATACCAAGGGTCTTACCCCTCTCGGAAGATGGAAAAATGTCGACCACCAGTGCCGGTGAACATGCCATCAGCATTGCCGCCCCGATCCCCTGAAAAGAGCGGGCGGCGATAAGCCAGGCCGCACTGCGGGCCACACCGCAAAAAAGAGATCCCACAGAAAAGATGAAAAACCCGCGGCAATATACCCAGCGCCTGCCCTTAATGTCGCTCAGACGCCCGAAAGCCAGCAAGAGCGACGATACTGTCAGCAAATAGGCCATAAGCACCCAGCTTACGGTTGCCAGTGTCACCTGAAAATCCTGCATTATGGCCGGCAAAGCGATATTGACGATACTGGCGTCAAGGGTCGACATGAAGACACCAATGCCCACCAGTGTAAAGACAAGCCATTTGTTAGGATTGGCATCAGGTATTTTTATATCAGTTTCCAAAATTCTTATGCCCGCATTTCTCATAAAAAATTCGGGTAAGTTCCGTTGAATACGTCAATAACTACCACATTAGAAGTGCTTTTTATACCTTAATGCAATTGGTGCAAGTTTCATACCTTGCTTGACTATCTTCTATTACAAATATATTTATAACCGTTCAGAGGTTCGGGGTTCAGGGTTCATAGGTTCAACGAATAAAGATAACGTTGAATCCCACCAGTGGCGGGAAACCTGTGAACGCATGAAAAAGACAACCCTGAACCTGTGACGGTTACGCTTTGCTTTGTTAACCTTTGCTAACTAACCCTAAACGTCTGAACGTCTACATATATTTCTCAAGCGTGTTTTTAATGAAACGAAAAAAAACGCTTATCCAGGCAAAATTAGAGCGTCGTATTCTGCATGGACTGCTTTGCGAATGGGAAACAGCCCGTTGGGTTTTATCTTCAGCTCACAGGAAGACGCTAACAAAACCCCTGTTCCGCCTCAAAAAGATGCAAAACCTGGGTTATTGGTCTCAACCAAAACGCGAAATTTGCCTGAATCGGCAATTTGTGTTCAATCATCCCTGGGACGCAGTTCGCGAGGTACTTTTACATGAAATGGCGCATCAGTTTGCTGATCAGGTTTTAGGTTCCCATAACGAAACGCCGCACGGCATCAAATTCCGCGAGGCCTGCCGTCTTCTGCGGGCAAACCCAAAAGCTTCGGGAAATTACAGACCGCTGTGGGAGCAAATTGAGCACGACTCCCCGGCTGCCGAAGATAAAATCATGCTTCGGATTAAAAAACTGATGGCCCTTGCCGAAAGCCGGAATCACTATGAAGCCGAAGCGGCTATGGCCAAAGCCCATGAACTCATCTCCAAATACAACGTCGAGCTTTTATCCCATAATGAAAAACGCAAATTTATCAGCGTGTTTGTGGGCCGGGCTGCGTTGCGCCATCCTCGCGAAGACTATCATCTTGCGGCTTTAATACTCGATTTTTATTTTGTCAAAGGGATCTGGGTGCCTGCATATGTCCTGGAAAAAGGCAAAATGGGACGCGTGCTGGAAATTACGGGAACCAGTCATAATATTAAAATAGGCAGCTATATCCATGATTTTATCCGGCACTTTATCAATTCTCAATGGCACGACTATAATCAAGACAAAGGCCTGAACCGCTACCGCAAAACCGATTTTGCCGTCGGTATTATCGAAGGTTTTCGCTCCAAGCTCGAATCTCAAAAAATCAAGAATATCAAGAGCAAATCCGCACTAATGAAGATAGAAGACCCCCTGCTGAAACAATACATCGACTATAAATATCCGCATACCACCAGCTTCGCGAGGAAGGTTTCGAGCCAGGATGACAACATCTTGGAAGACGGAATGAAAGTCGGCAAAAAACTGGTGATTTCCAAAGGGATAACCGCAAAAAAGAAAAGCAAAAGACTTCTCCCCGCTAATTAGTTTCCATCCATAAATGGCTATTTTTCCGATGAGCGGCGTTCTCCGCGGGTTTCCGCCC
>JAQYVG010000269.1 GCA_030145595.1 Desulfobacterales bacterium
CCAGTGCTGCCGTTTCACACCATCTACGGCTCGCTGTCCGCCTGCGCAGTGTACTCATCGAGGTGCGCGGTGATGTCTGCTTCATATGTATCAGGGTCCACGGCATCAAGCTTTGCATACCAGCGGTAAATTCGAGCTCGCATTCGCCACCGATATATCGACGGCATGAGTTTAAGAAGTGGATACAGCAATACCAATAACGGCAGCAACATGCTTTTCATACGGCTAAGAAAATTTGCTACCCAGAAAGGAAAATAGCGTTGTAGAAACGGGGGGCCGGATTTATAAAAACGTTCCGCTTCCTTACTTAGTTTAAAATCGAGATATTTCGGCGAGGGAAATTCGCCGGCTCTTTCCATTTCGCTTCCTGTGCCGTGGACTTCTTGGGCTGTTTGAAGCAGCATGCCGATTAAAGCGGGATGCAGGTCGGATCGCACCACAAGTTGGGTGGTCGGGGCTACAAGTGTGATATCACGTTCAGGGAAATTGGCCTCAAAATTTATCATACCTTCGGGCAATTTGTGAACATATAGGTAATGATAACGCAATGCATAAGCCTCAGCCCTCTCAAGTCCCATCAGGGATATTGTTTTTGATTTTAAAAGTTCTTGCAGAAAAGGCGCACGGCGGGTAGTAACAAAAATTGCGACATCGATCTCTCTGCTAAGAAGCATATCGACTGATTTTTGATGGCTGTATGAAAAAAGTCGGGTGTTATTTGCAGTGATGCCGTTCAGTCCAAGCATATTGATCGCCAAAATTTTCGTACCACTCCCTTCTAGGCCGACCGATATGCGCAACCCTTTCAGATCGCTGAGACGATTTGGTTTGATGTTGGTTTGGTGAAAAATCCACAAGGGCTCATAATAAAGACTTCCTATGGATCTGATATCATCGGATTTAGCTAATGCGCCGATACCACCTTGCATGAAAGCCATGTCAACGCCGCCGGCATCCGCTTCAAGCAACCCAAGATTCTCCACGGATCCAGCGGTTTCGCGTACTTCTAACTGAATTCCGTTGCGCTTTAAAATTTTGCTATAGGCTTTACCGTATGCAAAATAAGCACCATCCGGCGAGCCGGTGGCGATGGAAACATGCCGAGGAGGAGCTGGAGCAACAAACTGATACGAAACGAAAAATCCAATTATGATAATAAACGCAACCGGGCCAAAAATTTTTAGCTTCTCTTTATCACCACTCTTTTTTCTTTTCTTAAGCAACGACTCTTACTCCGTTTTTAAGATACCCATTAACAATTCTGGCCATATACCTGCTTACAGTTTGCCGCACACCGATTTACCATTTAAACTGAGAATCCGATTTCTCTGCAATCCGGTTGAAACGGTACATATCAAACAGGCCGGCTTCAACCGGTTGGTCCTTGACATATTTCTGATTGTGCCAGTCTGCTTCCTCCCAGAAATTGGTACTGGTTCTGCGTATGCCATACTCTCTGGCAAAATTGTAATAGCTGAGCTGATCTCTGATTTTAAGAAAACTTACAACAAAATCCTCTATCTGTTCTATATGAACGCGAACGAATGCGTTTGGATAGCTGCCCACATAACCCTTTACAAGCGTAAGGGTGTCGTCGTCAACAATGCGCCTTCTCTCTTCACCAAACATGAATGAATTATTGCTCAGCGCCTTGTTGCGGATAACGGTATAGGCCAGGTCATCATCCTTATTACCGGTAACAACATGAATAAAGGTCACATCCTGGACCACCTGTATCTCGGGGCCGCGAATTTGCGTCATTTTTCGTAAGGAAAAGTCTGCTCTCCGCTCAAGCGGTCCTGCATTTTTGTCTACACAGTTTTCTTCCGGGCAGCGGTTCAAATAGTCGCTTGCATTGACCGCCGGATCCACATACGCATGTATCTTTTCAAAAAACTCTTTTTCAGGATCGTCTGTCGTGTAGACAATTGCAGTGCTCCGATCAAGCCCCCGCAAGGGGTTTTCCAGGTAATTTTTAAATTCGGCTCTTGCTCCCTTATACCACTTTGCCCTTATCTCTTTGCGTTTATCTTTTGGAAGGAAGCTCAAAAAGTTATTCTCTCCCTCCATACGCAGAAAGTCCATATAAAGACGCGTTTCGAGTTGATGCCCGACAGTACCAAACACATTGAAACCGGCAACCAGCAAATAGTGAATGCGTTCAAGCAGCGGAAAGTCAATCACCCAGCCGGTTTTGGGTGTCTCTCCCACAAAACCCTTTACAACGCTGGCACTGTCAAAGTGCCTGAAAACCGTTAACAGCGCATTGTCATTGTGGCCGTCGCCGTCCCAAATATGACTGATATCATCGCCCCTGTTATCGGGATCCAGTTCATCCAGATATTGCCCTTTGGCCTCCAGATATTTTTTCTGTTTCCGGTAATAGTCATACCAGATGCTCATGGTATTTATCGTGCTCTCCCTTTCGGAAGGCAATTTCAAAAAGTCGCTTACACGGGCAAGAAAGGCTGTATCATTGCTGATGGCGTCCTTGTCCGGATCGAAAAAAGCCACAAAAAAATGGTCATTAATTACATCGAGGGCAATCTGTCCGCGGCAAACAGGTCCCTTGATAAACCCCATGACGATAAACTGGGCGTTATCCAGCAAAAACCTGTACCGGGACCCCGCCGGCAGATCCGCAAAAGTTTTGAACGGATTTGCGGCTGTTTTAGGATCATAGGACGGCAGCTCTTTAACGTCATAATCATCCTGCAGAAAAAGCTGTTGGTAGCGGTCCATTTTTTGTCTGTTCAGGTGATAAACAGTGTGATCTTTTGCTACAATGGTCGTTTCTATTTTACGAAACCGATAGTAGAATTTTTCAACCCCGGGATCGTCATAAGGTCTGGCTGTATTTATCTCTACCACCGGTTCTCCCGGGGGTGTTTCAGAGCGAACCAGACGGTAAAACTCCCGGGGCGGCAGATTATCAAAATGAATCTGGGCGATAAACAGATGTTCGTAAATGTAGCGTGATACAAGCTGCTGCTTCAGCGAACTGTCGTTAAAAAACTCCTCCCACCGGTTTATAATCTGTTGGGCCTGATTCGATATCTGCGGCCGCGCCGTAATTGCGGCCCCCTGTCTCAGCCAGTCAACGATGATCTTATGCTCCTTGTCGGTCAGACCGGGCAGTGCGTACGGCATTCCCCAGAGAGGATATTTTTTGCTGTATTCACTGAAATCTTCTGCCGTTGTACATATCTGCTTGCGGTCAAGACTGATATCAAAGGTGTCCGGCAGCAGTTCCGTCTCCGGCAGGGGGTGCGCTTTTTTAAGCTGAAGCATCATATTCGGCACGCAGTTTTCAAGATTTGCCTGGGGTGTCTGATCCCTCTCGTTTAGCACCGGATGGAATTCCATCCGGCGCCACTCTTGTACTGAATCGGCATCGATAAAGAGACGGGTCGGCTCTGCCGGCTTTAATCTGGCACCGTCATAAACCAGTTTTTTGCTGCCGCCGCGCTCAAGTCCTTCAAAAGAGGTCAGCTGCAGTTGGCAGGGGGCATCATAACAGCTGTGGCACACATCACAGCGACGCTCCAGTATGGGCTGCACGTCATCGTAAAAAGAGACCGTGCCGGGCGCAGTAAAATCCACACGCCGATCCACGGTCCGCACAGGCCCGTATTTGTTATTAAACTCTGCAGTTCTTTGTTTAGCTCTGTATGCACTGCATCCGGCCAGAATGACCAATGCCAGGATTAAGTAGAAACGGATTTTTTTCATATATAAACTCCCGTTGTCGTTAGGTTCCATCCGGAAATGGCATGTTTCGGCCCCATACGGCGTTCTCGTTCCTTTTGTTATCTTCGACTTTCGTACATTTGAGTTTATAAAACAAAAACAAATTACTTGCAATAAGGATCGAAGTCGGATTAAAAAATAGGAGTTGGAGTATAAATACCGAAGGCGATAAGTAGAGACCGTTGCAAAATCTTTCCCGTCTTTGGCGGAATTGAAGAACCCTTCAGCAAGCTGCCCGTAAGGGCGAGGGGCACGGACGTCCCGAGTCAACGCGAAAATATTAACCCGCCACATATAAGGCAAGTTAACCACAGGAATTCATTATTGGAGGTATATTATGAAAAAAATTATCATCGTAAGTGTTTCAATTGCAATGCTTTGTACGTTAATCGGGTGGGATGCCGAAGCCTGTGATGCCTTGTTCGTGCAAAATGCCAAGGCCATGGCATTTGACGGCGCCCGGTTAACGCTGAAGCAGGCCGACCCTAACATTATCTGGTTCTGTGATCGACCTGTCAGGGAGGCGGGGCACCTTACGCGGGACGCTTTCATGAAATTGGTAACGGAAGGTGAAGACAGTTTCGCCGAAAAACCGCCCAACGCGGCCGTGTCGATTTTCAGTACCGGCAAAGATGTCATTGCCGTCGTCGTAGAACTCCATGCCAAACCGATCACAAGTGGTGAAGATTTTATCTTTCCCGTAAAAGTCCTCGACGGAGAACTTCCCAAAGAGGGAGGTGCTGTGTCGATGTTCATCGACCCGATTGGGCGACCC
>JAQYVG010000026.1 GCA_030145595.1 Desulfobacterales bacterium
CGTACTAAAGTACGCCTCCCCGCCAAATACATGCGGGACAAGCGGGCAAAAACCCTTGTGCGGCCTTGCTCATGGAAACCTGATTTTAAATTTGGTCCTCATTTATGAATTGGAAACTATTGTTGTGAAAAGATCGGAAAATATTGTTATGGGGGCTGGGCGATGAAAGGCATGGATGAGATTCGGCATATACTGGAAAAGATATATGGTTCGGAAAAAGGGAGCCTGGCTTTTGAAAGCATTGCTGCCTTAATGAAAAAATTTCCAGTCGAAGAAGGGCAGGGCAAGGGCTATTTTTCTGAAAAAGATGTGTTTTTGATCACTTACGGCGATACGTTGAATCAAAAGGGAGAAGTTCCCTTAAGAACGCTGCATAAATTCGCCGGCAAACAATTCAAAGACGTCTTTTCCACCATCCATATCCTGCCGTTTTTTCCATTTTCTTCGGATGACGGTTTCTCCGTTATGGACTTTTTTGCCGTCAATCCCGAGCTTGGAGCCTGGGAGGATCTTCAACCGCTGGGCGAACATTTTAAGCTGATGTTCGATCTTGTGCTCAATCACGTTTCAGCACAGAGCACATGGTTTCAGAACTATTTAGAGGAGATCCCGGGCTTTGAAAAGCTTGCCATTGAAGTCGATCCTGCAACCGATCTGTCTCTGGTCACAAGGCCCAGATCCTTGCCGCTGCTGACTGAATTTGAAAAAAGTTCCGGCAAAACCGTGCATGTGTGGACAACTTTCAGTGCCGATCAGATCGATCTTGATTTTAAAAGTTTGGATGTTCTTTTGAAAATGATTGAGGCCCTTCTATTTTATGTAAAGCAGGGCGCCACCAGCATACGTCTTGACGCCATTGCCTATCTGTGGAAGGAGATCGGCACAACCTGCATCCATTTAAGTTCCACACACGAAATAGTTAAACTTTTTCGGAGCATATTGGACGTGGCGGCACCGGAAGTCATTTTGATTACCGAGACCAATGTACCCCACCAGGAGAATATCAGTTATTTTGGAAACGGCCGCAATGAAGCGCAAATGGTTTACAACTTCACGCTGCCGCCGTTGCTTTTCTATACTTTTGTCAGAGAGGATGCTACGGTGCTGTCTGATTGGGCTAAAGGACTGCATTTAACATCTGACAGCAACACCTTTTTCAATTTTACGGCATCGCATGACGGCGTTGGTGTGCGCCCCTTAGAAGGTATTTTGCCGCAGGCTGAAATCGACAAGCTGATTCAGACGGTAAAAGCAAATGGCGGCCGGGTTTCGTATAAGGAAAACACAGATGGATCCGAGAGTCCTTATGAACTGAATATCACCTATGTGGACGCCTTTGGCAACAAAGCATTTAAGACAGATCCTTTGCATACCAAAAGATTTTTGGCCTCGCAGTCGATCCAGTATGCTTTGCCGGGAGTGCCGGCTACCTATATTCACAGCATTTTGGGATCACGCAACTGGCGAGAGGGTGTCAGGCAAACACAGAGAGCCAGGACCATCAACCGCGAAAAATTACAGGTCGATAATATTTTATCACAATTAGAAGATCCCGAAACGTTTCGTTCCCGGATCTTTTATCCCTATATTGAACTGATTAAAATCAGGAGAAAGCAGCCGGCTTTTCACCCCAACGCATCTTTTGAAGTATTGGAGATTGACCCTAAGGTGTTTGGAATCGCAAGGTATTGTAAGGAACAGACTATATATGCCCTTACAAATATTTCATCACAACATGTTGTGGTTGGACTGGATAGGAAGGGGATTCCTTTAAGGTTGAAAGACCTTTTCAGCGGCAAAGAGTGCGGCACGCAATCGCTGCGAATGGATCCTTATGAATATCTTTGGCTTAGCTCGAATTAATCGTGATGGCGTCGTAAAAAGTCCCATCTACTGCGCTTGTCCGCCTCAGGCGGGTTGTATTATTTTTTCAGACACTCGGCATACTACCTGTATAGCCTCGTTCCTGAAAAAATACTGCGCCTTATATATGAACCTTTTTACTTAGCCATCAATAGTTGAAGGCGTGGCTTTTTACGAGGTCATTAATCGCGAAGCAAAAACACAAGCAATGGTACTACCCCGGACCGTCGATCTTTTTCCGTAGTTTGCCGGAACATTTAAAGGTCACAACTTTTCTTTCTTTCAAAATTAAGTCAGCGCCGGTAGCCGGGTTTCGCCCTCTGCGTTGATTCTTTTGCTTCACACAGAATTTTCCAAATCCAGAGATCAGGACATCATCACTCTTTTCCAGCGTACTTTTAATTATTTCCAGCAGAGTTTCGATAATATCCACAGATTTTTTCTTGGTAAAACCCAGATCATGAACCTTTGCAACAACATCACTCTTGGTTAAAGCCATGGCGCCTCCTTGGAAAAAGTGTTTAATATTTTATATTAACTCCAAAATATATATAAATGTCAATAGCTAATATGATCTAAAGCGATCAATTTGTTAAATTTTGACTTTCGTTGGTTGTTTGGTCTTTGATTGGGTCGTGGATTTCAATATTTTTCAAAACGTTTTTAACTTTTTTCATGATTTCATCAATCTCGGCTCTTAATTTAGTCTCGACAGGGTCCTTCATAGCGTCTTTTCTCTCCTAGTAGCAGAATTGTGATAATTAAAAGTATCGTAATTGCTTGATAATATACGGATGTTGAATTTATGTCAAGTAGTTAGGAGCAGGTCTGCGGCTATATCGAAATGCATCCCTATGTCAGGGCGCAAATCCAGCCGGTTGCCTTCAGGGTTTTCACGCGGGATTACCCTGATTTTATTGTTTTCATAGGCGGCCAGCACTTTCCTGCGAAGTTTTTCAGCCACCTGCGCTCGGCTTTGGCCCTCTTTTACGGCGGCATTAACATTGCAGTAGAGCACCCGGGTGCCGTCTGATTTGAATACTTTGTCTTCTGCTGAATAGGTCATGGCAGAGGGAATCACTTGAATTTTTTTCTTCTTCAGATAATTAAAATCTATCTCCACCGGCTCGCCTTTGGTACAGGACCAGGGATATCCTTTCTGGCCTTGAGGGCCCCCGGGTCCGGTAACCAGGGCCGTGCAGATGGAGATCTGTTCCGATCGTATTTCCGGAGCCACCTCATTCAGGTTGCCATCGATGGTGGCTTTAAACAACGCTCCCAGGTTTCTGACTCTGCGGATAATCGGCTGCCATTCCGGTTCGGGGGGGCGAATATTGATTTCACAGACCCTGATTCTGGTCGGGGTCATGTTGTGGTCAAAGGACAAATAACAACCCGGATAGACCAGGCAGGGACGCAGCGCGTTTTTATCTTTGAGGGCCTTGATGAACGGTTTGACAATATCTGCGGCCACCATTGCAAACAGTTCGGATGTCTCCATGGGATGGGGCGAGATGCTGCCCATGCCGCCGGTAATGGGATTGTCCTTGCTGGCCGGGCCGGGAAAACGTTCCGGATAGTCCATGGAAGTGGGCAGGATTTGAAAATTGCCGTTTTTGTCGATCAGAATATTAAATGATATTTCAACTCCCGACATTCTGGATTCGATTAAAAGCGGCCATTCTCTTTTATTACCCAAAAGTTTTTTATAGCTTTTTTTATAATCTTTTATCAGGGTGTCGTAGACTTCTTTGACCTCCCATGCGTTTAGAATGATGCGTGCGCCCTTACCGCCGGCGCTGTAAGGGAATTTGAGCACAGCACCGCCGTATGCGTCGATCAGCGACAGTGATTTTTGTAAAACCTGGCCGTAATCCCTGGCATCGACCGCGTACCATTTGTCGGCCACGGGAATTTGATATTCCCGACAAAGCCGTTTGCAGGCAATCTTGTCGCCTTCAATAAAGGCACTTTCGCGAGTAAAACCGACAACACAATCAAGAAAGCCGGCTGCTGCCAGCTCATCAACCAGTCCTTCGAGCAGCAAATCCTCCGGCATGGGGACAATGCAGTCGATGGCGCCGTTTTTAAGGGCTTCAATCATGGCGGCAGCATACCCTGCTTTGCTATTATCTTCGGTGGGGATAAATTCCACCGGCCACTGCATCAACGATGCAAACGGCGGCATGGCCGGCATGCCGCGGATAACCACACCTTTGAAGTCGTCCCCATGCGTTGTACTCGTGGCTGTTGAAGTGACTAATGCGCTCAGAAGGGTTCTGCCGTCGGTGCCTGCAAATCCGATTTTGTACGTCATGATGCACCTTTTTTACTAATATTTTCTATGACTCTGGTGAAGTTAGGGTTCTGAAACCGGCTAATAAAAGATAGGAACTTGATGTTGCCGGAGTATGGCTAAAAGTGGGTGCTATGTCAAGACAGAATTGGGTGTACGGGTTACGAGTTTCGGGTTGTGAGTTTCGGGTTGCGAGATGCGAGTTACGTGTTGCGGGTTACGTGTTGCGGGTTACGAGTTTCGGGTTGCAGGTTTCGGGGTACTGTTCATTGGTTATTTGTCATTGGACAACTGACTTCTGATCATTTTTCGTCTTTCACTGTTTCCAGAGCCTGTCCTTTGTTTCTTATGGTCCAAAGCAGCACACTCAGAATGATCACACCAAGTAGGGTCAAAACGGACGCTGATACAAACGCCATGCGGTAGGCCATTACCTCGGCATAGCCCCGGCTGATCATCACGTCGGTTATTGGGCCGGCAATCAGGGTTCCGGGCACTCCCCAGCTTAAAAAGAAGGTGGCGTTGAACCAACCAAAGTAGCGTGCGCGCTTGGCCGGCGGGATCAGTATCGATGCAAACGCATAGGAGGTCGTCAGAATGATAACTTCGGAAAACCCTCGGAGCGCATTTATTCCGAAGATCAGAGCCAAATTGTCACTCAGCGCGAAAAGTACAATGGCCACAATGGCCACAACGCTCCCTAATAGCAGAGACGGCCCATCTCCCATACGGCGGGCGAACCATCCGGAAACCAGTCCCGTGAGAATCATGGCAGCCGACTGCGTGTTGACGATGTAACTCAACATTCGGCTGGATACGGCAAAGCCGGATTCCAGCGTGAGGTACTGGGGAATGATAATGGCAATAGAATTGCGGCCGAAATGGATCAGGGTCATTGCCATGAGAAAAACAACAAAAAGTCGTTCGGAACCGTTTGCAGTGCTCTCTTCCGGATTTACTGCAGCATGCGTGTTGGTAAGAATGCCGCCTTCGGGCACCAGCAGCATGGGAGCAATGGATATAAACATTACACCGGCGGCCACGAAAAACAAAGCACCGTGCTGAAACCCCCAGCCCGCATAGTATTGCCCCATCCCGTCATACAAAAGCCCCCCAATCCACACCCCGGCCATGCGGCCCACCCCGCCGATACTGGCCAGACGACCCTGGATCATCGTGCGGTCCCGGGCCCGGTAGATATCTGAAATAAGGGCGCTCCAACCTACATTGGACATGGACCAGAACAGTTCGACAACGGTCAGACCGGCGATGATCACCCAGCCGGCATGGGAACGCTGGGCGGTCAAAGTGTGTGCGTACCATACCATTACCGTGCCTAAGCCGGCCAGGGCCTCGCCATAAATAATCAATGTGCGCCGTACTTGGAAACGGTCTGATATAGTTCCCCACACAAAGGTCTGGCAGAGTACATTGGCAATCATGGGGAAGGTGGCAAACAGCGTGGTTTCCGTGACACTCATGCCTATAAAGTGTCGCAGATAAATGGACAGGTAGGCGTAAAACAGCCCGCGACGGAACATTGCCAGCATTTCAAAGGAGGAAAGACCCCAAAAAACAGCCACAGGGCGATGCTGGTGATTTGTTTGATTATGTGCGATCATTGTTTAAATTAATACTGGGATATCTCGACTTTCGTAACGTTGAGGTTATAATATAATGTGCGTGCCTTATTCCAGTTAATTATTGATTTGTCCATCGAAACATTTCATTAAATATTCGGGTAAAGTTTTTTATGCGTTATGAAGGCCCCATATACCGCCCTCCCAGCGAGGCGGATTCACTGCTGATTCAGGCCACCGTGGGCTGTCCTCACAACCGCTGCACCTTTTGTATGATCTATAAGAACGGACCCCGCTACCGGGTGCGGCCGGTGAGTGAGATCAAGGAAGATCTTTCAGCGGCCCGCGATACCTACGGCCCGCACGTCAGCACCCTGTTTTTTCCGGCCGGCAACACCATTGCCATGCGGACCGACGATCTGATCGCAATCTGTGGGTTTGCAAGAGAAGTGTTTCCCGACCTTGAGCGTATCACCGTTTACGGCTCTTCACAGTATATATTTAAAAAAGGGCCCCAGGGTTTAAAACGCCTGGCGGAAGCCGGTCTGTCAAGAATTCATGTGGGGCTGGAATCCGGGGATGATGTCACTTTAAGGCGCATCAAAAAGGGGAGCAACAGCCAGGAACATATTCAGGCCGGAAGGTGGGTCATGGATGCGGGCATAGAATTGAGCCTTTATGTTATTCTGGGAATCGGCGGGACAGACCGCACCACCTTGCATGCTAAAGAGACGGCTAAAGTGCTGAATGCAGTTGCACCGGATTTCATCAGATTGCGCACCTTTGTGCCCAAAACAAATACGTTGCTGCTGGACGACGTGCAAAACGGCTCCTTTCAGATGATGAGCCCCCATGGGGTTTTACGCGAAACCGCAATGCTTGTTTCAGACCTTGAATGCGCTTCCAATCTTTTCAGCGACCATTACACCAACTATATTAACCTGCAAGGCAGGCTTCCCGGGGATAAGGAAAGAATGCTTCAAGAGATCCGGGCGGCCCTTGAGCAGGATGAACAATCGTTCAGGCCTTTTTTTATCGGAACGCAGTAGTGATTGGCAATGTATCCCAAAAGCCACAGTCGATTTCTCCATCAAAAGAAAATACAAGTCATCTTTTGGCTTGACAAATAATCCCCCCGAAGATATGTTTCAATTGTTTCATTCGTTTCGTTTGTTGCGCTCGTTCCTGTTATTTCCTAAAAGAAATTTTTGCGGATAACTATGTGGATAAACAGTCATTTAGTAAGAACTGCCCGATATGTAAAAGTCCCCTGCTCCGAGGATTTAGGCAAAGGTGGTGGATGTTTTTAATTCCATTTTTTAAATACTACCGCTTGCTTAACGATTCCGGTTAAGGCGTTGTGTGACAAATAAAACTAAGAAATGCAATAATTAATCCATACACTCAAATATAAAGGAGTTAAAAATGGCAGAAGCAAAAGGCTTGATGAAACCGGTAAAGCTGAAAAATGAGCTGGCAGAGTTTTTGGGAGCAACAGAACTTCCTAGGACAGAGATCACCAAAAAACTATGGGACTATATTAAAGCGAATAAACTTCAGACAAAGACTGAAAATGGAAAGCCTGAGAACGCCGGCAAGTTCATTGTGGCTGATGCGAGTTTGCTCCCGATCTTCAAAAACACAAAATCCAAAAGTAAATCAGGCAAGGTCACTAACCTTACAAATCTGCAAGAAGGCCAGACGATCAACATGATGCAGGTGGCCGCTGTTGTCGGCGCAAACATAGAATAAGCTTAAAGTGTCTAGCCTGCGTATGAATAATGCATTTGAGCAACAGTCCGTGTAGACACGACCCCACGGAGTTCAACGGCTCAAGCGCCTGGAACAGTTCAATCGGTTGGAACGGTTCTTTTTATAAACGAGGACAATTTCAAGGGCAGACCCCTTGATATGTATTCTTTTATATGAAGTGAAACGATAAAAGATTTGATCCTAAGGAAAATTCCCCATGCCGGTAATATATCCAATAAGCAGTGGAAAGGGAGGTGTTGGAAAAAGTTTTATTGCGGCCAGCATAGGGACTTTATTTGCAAAGCTGGGCAAGAAAGTTGTGCTTGTTGATTTGGACCTTGGCGCTTCAAATCTTCATACACTATTAGGAATTAAAAACCCGAAAAATGGATTAAACAGTTTTTTAAATCAAACAGTAAAAAAGCTTGACCGTGTGGCTGTCCCTACAATTGTCTCGAATCTTTTTTTTATCAACTCTTTATATTGCTCTATGGAAATTGCCAATCTGTATCACACACAGAAGCTAAAAATAATAAGAGCCATTACAAAACTTCCTTTTGATTATATTATCTTGGATCTGGGGGCCGGGTCAAATTTCAACACTCTGGATTTTTTCTCAACATCGCAAGAAGGAATTATTATCTGTACACCTGAACCCACATCAATTGAAAATTGCTTTCGTTTTATTAAGGCAGCCTATTTAAGAAAACTGAAACAAATTATTAAACGGCACGCTTTTAATTCAGCGGTAAAGAACACTGTTTTCAGCCCAAATAAAACAAAAATGGAAGCGCCTGATATCATAGATGTTGTTTTAAAACATGACCCCGATAGAGAGAATTTTTTAAAAAACAAATTAAGTGAATTTAAATTCAAGTTGATTATTAATCAGTTTCGCAAAAATATTGATGAAACGCTTGGCGATAAAATTGAAACTGTCTGCAACAGACATTTTTATTCTAATTTTCAATTTCTTGGGAATATCAGTTATGATGAACGAATTCCGGAATCAGTTGTTTCAAAGAATATTTATGTAAATAAATACCCTTATACAACATCTTCAGCCGATCTGAAAAAAATTACAGAAAAGATAATAAAAAGCAGGCGATTAACATCACAGGCATCAAAAGTATCATGAAAAGCTTTGCTGGGTTAACTTATTACGATATTTTAAATATACCGGCAAATTCATCTTTTATTGAGATCAAGCGGGCCTATAGGGATGTGCTGGCAATTTATAACGATGATTCCCTGGCTACCTATGCATTATTCCCAAGCGATGAAAGAGATAACCTCCTGAAAACCATTGAAGGGGCATTTTCTACACTAATCGATAAGGGCAAAAGGGTTGCCTACGACAGGATGCTTGTTAGATCCGGTCAAGTTGACAAGTCCATTTTGTCAAGAGAAGAGAAAAAAAAGCCTATACCGCTTTTTCATGGCAAAAATTTAACCAAAGAAGATGATTTAGTTGGAAGGGTTAAAAGAAAGTACATAGAAAAAAAAGTCAAGAAACTTTCCAAAAATATTCTTTCTAAAGATCTGATTTCAGGAAACGACTTAGAAGCGCTGAGAAAAGCTATAGGAATCGAGATTTCCGAGATTCATGTTGTCACTAAAGTTAGTATTGCTGTGTTAAAAGCAATAGAGAATAATCAATTTGAAGATCTTCCTTCTGGTTTTTATTTAAGAAATTTTTTGAAGTCCTATTCGGAAATTCTTCAAATAGATTCACAGAAAATTATTGACGGGTATTTAAAAAATATTTCTCATGTCCAAAAAAATGGTTAAGCGGCTAGGCGGATTTCAAAGGCATACTTTAATATTGATTCCTGGTCCTCTGCCTTGGGGCATGCAAATTTCCACCCCTTAAAAATTCAATATTCGCAAAAGAAATCATCTATGATTTTAATCTGATGTTGCCTCGCAATACAGGCACCCAATCTTGCATTTTAATGATACTCCTATAACCATAATATATTGTACCTTATCCTATCACCTATCCCGATTAATCTGAGGCTTTAATAATGGCTGACAAACCAACTTATGAAGAATTGGAGCAAAGGGTTAATGAATTTGAAAAAGAATTTCTTGAGCGCAACCAGGTTGAAGAGGTTCTTTTGAAAAGCGAGGAGAAGTTTCGGAACATATTCATTTCAGCTCCTGTTGGAATCGCAATCGCAAGACCTGAAGGTAGGTTCATAGAAGTTAATGATGCTGTCTGCAGAATGCTCGACTACTCCAAAGAGGAGCTTAGAGAGATGACCTTTTTAGATATTACCTATCCAAGTGACCGTGGTGAGACCCAGAAACTGGCAGACAAAGTATGGGATGGTAAAAGTGACTTCTATCAAGCAGAAAAACGCTATTTAAAAAAAGATGGTTCTCCTGTTTGGGCTACCATAACTGCTTCCGCCATTCGCGATAGAAGCGGGGAAGTCGAATACTGGATTGGTATTATGGAAGATATTAGCGAAGAAAAGAAGGCTAAGGAAGCCTTAATAGCGTCTCATGAAACCCTTCTTACAGTGTTGGACAGCATTGATGCAACGGTATATGTTGCCGATATGGAAAATTATGAAATCCTTTTTATGAATAAATACATGAAAGATACTTTTGGAGGTAATTTAGAAGGAAAAAAATGCTGGAAAGTTTTTCGTGGCGAATCAAAACCCTGTGATCACTGTACAAACAATCAACTTGTTGATGAGAACGGTAAGCCAACAGGAGTATTTATTTGGGAAGATGAAAACACACTTAACAGAAAATGGTACATAAATTTTGATCAGGCTATAAAATGGATAGACGGCCAACTGGTTCGGCTACAGATTGCTGTGGATATAACAAAAATCAAGCAATTAGAAAGGGAGCAGTTAGA
Organism: Desulfobacterales bacterium; assembly: GCA_030145595.1. GTDB lineage: Bacteria > Desulfobacterota > Desulfobacteria > Desulfobacterales > UBA11574 > Desulfatibia_A. Next base: position 10,370 of record JAQYVG010000026.1, read on the forward strand.
AAAAGAACAGCAGTTATTGCAGTCACAGAAGATGGAATCTATTGGCACCTTGGCTGGAGGCATTGCTCACGATTTCAACAACCTCCTTATGGGTATTCAAGGCCGCACTTCCCTGATGTTGCATGAGATAGATTCAATGCACCCTCATTTTGAGCATCTTAAGGGTGTTGAGGACTATATTAAAAGTGCAACTGATTTAACAAAACAGCTCTTGGGGTTTGCAAGGGGTGGAAAATATGAGGTCAAACCGACGGACTTAAATGAGCTTATCACGAGTAGCACTGTGCTATTTGGCCGTACGAAGAAAGAAATTAGCATTCATAGAAAAATGCAAGTGGATCTCTGGACCGTTGAAGTGGACCAACGCCAAATCGAACAAGTTGCGCTGAACCTGTATGTCAATGCCTGGCACTCCATGCCTGGAGGTGGAAAATTATTTCTTGAAACAAAAAATGTCATGCTTGATGATGATTTTGTAAAGCCATTTGAGCTTGGGCCTGGGAAATATGTAGAAATCTCTGTTACCGATACTGGCGTCGGCATGGATCAGGCCACTCAGAAAAGGATATTCGATCCATTTTTTACCACCAAAGAAATGGGCCGGGGTACCGGCCTTGGGCTTGCATCTGCCTATGGAATCATCAAGAATCATAGTGGAATTATAAACGTTTTCAGTGAAAAAGGCAAAGGGGCCTCCTTTAACATATACCTACCAGCCTCTGAAAAAGAAGTTGTCAAGGATAAAAAACTGGCGAAAGAAATCTTAAAAGGATATGGAACTATCCTTTTGGTAGATGATGAGGATATGATCATTGATGTCGGCAAAGAATTGCTGAAAAAGATGGGATATAAGGTCTTGGTAACCAAAAGTGGAAAAGCAGCAGTTGAGCTGTATGAAGCCAATAAGGATGAAATTGATATAGTTATTCTTGATATGATCATGCCGAATATGGGAGGTGGAGATACCTACGATAAACTGAAAGAGGTCGATTCTGATATCAAAGTGCTTCTTTCAAGCGGATATAGTGTTGATGGTCAGGCAACTGAAATACTGGAGCGCGGTTGCAATGGCTTTATCCAGAAACCATTCAATATGATAGATCTTTCACAAAAAATAAGAAAAATTTTGGACAAAAAACATTTTTTAACTATCTTATGATTCTATCTAGCCAGCCGAAGGTGATGATTGCTGCCTTCACCTACCAAAAAATAATGCCCAAAATATTTACAATTGCCTTACGTTATCTTCACTGTTATTAATCCTATAGTGCCCGTGGGCTCAGACAAGCATCCTCAAGTTATAATATTATAGCATGGACAACATAAGGAACACAAACAAGGCAAGGAGCGACTGCTATCTGGCGATGATATCTGTGAATACCTTTTGGCTATTAAAGATCTTTTGTTAAATCGAGATGTAATATGAAAACATTTACCCGGTCGCCAAAGCGTTTTGAGGATGAAAGGAGGTCCCCTGCATGAAAACACCAAGAAAAATTCACAAAGTTTTAAAGAGCAAGCCTGTTATTGAAGGTGCCGGAGTCCATCTCAAAAGGGCCGTTGGTTTCAGCCAGGTTCCTTTGTTTGATCCCTTTTTACTTTTCGATGATTTTCGCTCCGACAATCCTGATCATTACATTAAAGGCTTCCCATGGCATCCGCACCGCGGCATTGAAACGATCACTTATGTACTTCAGGGCGATGTTGAGCACGGGGATAGTATGGGAAACAAGGGTGCTATAACATCGGGAGACGTTCAATGGATGACGGCAGGTAGCGGTATTATCCATCAAGAAATGCCTAAAGGAGATTCAGATGGTAAAATGGAAGGTTTTCAACTCTGGGCCAACCTTCCTGCCGCGCAGAAGATGATGGATCCTCGTTACCGGGATGTTAAATCCGGTCAAATCCCTAAGGTGCAACTGGATAATGGAACAGAAATAAAAATTATCAGTGGACAGGTAGGCAACACACCGGGTCCCGTACAGGACATCATCATTGAACCTGAATACATTGATGTGGCTGTACCGGCACATACCGATTTTATCCACCCAACGAAACCAGGACATACTGTTTTTGCCTATGTAATCAAAGGAAAAGGGTGCTTTTGCAAAGAAAAAAAACCGTTCACGTACGAAATTGAAGGAATTAACTACTTTGATATGCAGCGCGACCCTTTATTAGGAAATGAAACGCTTATTCATTTTGAAAATGGCGACCATGTCTCGATGAGTACCGAAGATGAGCCGGTCAGATTCCTGCTCATATCCGGGAAACCGATTGGGGAGCCCATAGCCTGGCAAGGGCCTATTGTAATGAATACACAAGAAGAGCTTAGAGTTGCTTTCGAAGAGTACCGGCAGGGAACCTTTATAAAGCATAAAACAACTAGTTTCCATCCATAAATGGCTATTTTTGTCCTGCATTGATTGGCATCCATGTGTTCTTACTTCTTACCGTTTTATAGGGTGATATCATGAATAACATACGATATGTTTGTCTGTCAGACATGCACCTTGGGCAGGACGACAGCATCCTTACCAACCTCAATTCCGACCTGACCGGTATCGATGTGAGCAGGCCGAGTCCGGCGCTCGTTGCGCTGTGCCACAGTCTGCGAGAACTGATCAAAGCCGACAAAGCTCAGAAACCCGCACCTACCCTGATTCTGGCCGGCGACATCTTTGAGATGGCCCTGACCACCATGAACAACGCTATGATGGATTTTGAACGATTCATCGAACTTGTAATGCCTGAGGGCAGGGAATTGTTCGACAAAATTCTGTACATTCCGGGCAACCACGACCATCACATGTGGGAATTGGCACGGGAAACCCAATATGTGGAGCACTACCTCAAAAAAACCAAACCCAAAGATGAGCTGCAAGTTCCATGGCACGACAGCAGAATGTTCGAGAAAGATAATAAACCTTTGCCGGTTGGATACATCATTAACAACCTGCTCCAGAGATATGATCATTTGAAAAAATTCGAAGTGTCGATTGCTTATCCCAATTTCGGCCTTTACCAGGACAAACGTTGCACCATATTTCACCACGGGCATTTTGTGGAAGCAATCTACCATTTGATGAGCGATCTGGCTTTAATGTTGTCCCCGGGCCTGAAACCGCCGGCGGATATCGGAAAAATTGAGGCGGAAAACTTTGCCTGGATCGATTTTTTCTGGTCAGCCATGGGTCGTTCGGGCGACGTAGGGCCGCTGGTTGAAAATATCTATATCAGTTTGGGCGTTGAAAAAGCCAGGGACAGACTCATTAGCAATCTGGCCGGGAGCCTGATTAAAAAAAGCGGTCGCAAATGGCTGAAGCTGCTGCGCAAGCCTGTTGAGTGTTTATTGAAAAAGATTGCTGATAACATTATTGATCGTGAACGGTCACGCACAAACGGGCAGCCGCTGAGTGCCCGAGGCGAAAATGGATTAAAAACATACTTAAGCGGTCCGGTTCTTACCCAAATGCAAAACGAAATCAAAACAAAACCCGACAACGTAACGTTCATCTTCGGACACACTCACAAGCCATACGAGAAACAGTATCTGCTCAAGGGTTACCCCCAAAACCGGGTCGACGTTTACAATACCGGAGGGTGGGTCGTCGAAAAGACTTCACCCGAACCGATGCACGGTGCTGCCGCCGTTCTGCTGGACGACAAGCTCAACGCCACGTCTCTGCGTCTTTACAACGAAACGAAATATCCGGCACAATACAAGGTGCGGGTGCAAGAAGCAGGCGGTGCAAGTACCAAACCCAGTGCCCTGACCCGGCATGTCAGGTCCCTGCTTGAAAAGACATCTTCTACCTGGAACGAATTTTCCCAAATCACGGCCGAAGAGATCGAGAAACACAAGAAATATTTAAAACATCGCCTTGATAAGTTGGAAAAACAAAGTTAACGCGAAATTCTCATACAGAGTTTATCTAATGCTACAATGTGGCAGACAACTATCTGGAATATTACATGTTTTTATTGACATGCGGCCTTAATTATAGTATAAGTGACAACACAGATTCTCTTTTAGATTTGTCTTCTATTTCAAGTTAACTTCTTTCAAAAGCACCTGTTGTTGCCCTCACTTCACTCTACTCTTACACTTCATATTCTTGATGTTAATTGTTTTTGATTTATTGTACCTAACGCAAGAGAAGTCGATATGTACGAGATGTATGAAGTAAAACATGACGAAGTAGTCACCAGGGGCGCAGAAGCAGCCTGGGCCGCGCAAGCAGCGCTTGTCCAGCAGCCCAAGGGCAAATGTGCCAGAATGATATACGGGTTGCTCAAAGATATTGAAACCCCGTGTGAGTTTACCTTCGCTTCAGGCGAAACCCTGCGCCTGGGCCGGTGTGAGCCGGAATTCTCCGTTACCTTCCACTCCGACAGCGTGCTGAAAAAGGGGCTCGACGAATACTTACTGGGGCAGGCCTACGTTGACGGTGCCATTGAAATCGAAGGCAGCATGCCCAGCTTCTTCGAAATCCGCCCGTATATGAAGGGCAAACTCACATCTTTTTTCATGCTCAAAATGTGGCTGCGCATGCTCTTGCGCAATCCAATCAATCTCAACCGCGATTCCATCGCCCGGCATTACAGCTTCGGCGACGAATTCTACCTGACCTTCGTGGATCGCAAGTACCATCTCTATTCCCACTCTCTTTTTCAATCCGATAACGATAGCCTGGAAGAGGCCGCCGAGCACAAGTTGGCAACCATGGCCAAGGCCCTGAAGCTCAAGCCGGGTATGCGCCTTCTCGACATCGGCGCCGGATGGGGCGCAGTCACCCGGTATGCCGGCCCGCGCGACATTCACGTCACCGCTTTGACTATCCACAAAGACTCCTTAAAACTGCACCGGGACTTGATTGACACCAACAACTTTTCGAACTGTGAAGTGCTTCTGGAGGACTTTTTAGAACACGATCCCAAAGAACCGTACGACGCCATCGTTATATTCGGGGTCATCGAGCACATTCCCCACTACCGGCACTTTGCCAGGCAGGTGTGGAAGTGCCTCAAGCCGGGCGGAAGCATCTACCTGGATGCTTCGGCTGTGCTGGAGAAATACGATGTGAGCAACTTTGTGCGTAACTACATCTACCCGGGCACCCACACCTATTTGCACCTGCCGGACCTTATCCAGGAATTCCTCATGCACGGCTTCAAGGTGCTTGAAGTGGTGGACGAAACCCATGAGTACGACTTGACCATGAGTCACTGGGCTCAGCGCTTTGATGCCAACCGCGAGAACATTACCAGGGGCTGGGGTGAAAAAGTCTTCCGGTTCTTCCGCATGTACTTGTGGGGAGGTTCCCACGCCATGCGTACCCGCGGCCTGCAGGCCTACCACGTTGTCGCCGAACGCACTGATGATCCAGGTATCCGTCCGGGATTGTTTAAGCGCATCCGCTACTTCTATCGGAGCTTAACCTAACCGATCCTTCAAACCTTTCCAAGATCCTGTTCAGATTTTTCATGTTTCTGCTTATGGGAAATGGGATCAAGTCTTGTAACCTTTCAAAAAAATTCAATTTTGCCTGCCCCGTTAAATTCTTTAACATTTAACCGGGGGGCAAGGCAATTCTAAAATCCCGGACTTTGAGCGGGAGGCAGCCGCAAAAAATCAGCCAAAATACCTTGACCTAATTTAAAAGCATTTGTTAGTTTCTTGCTGAATGTCAAATTTCGGCTTGACTCCTTTGAGACCGAGACCCACTGGAGGGAGATAACTATGATTAAGCTTGGAGACCCGTACAGAGAAATGGCTACCACGTGCGCGACGAGGCCCATTGCGGAAAAGAAGGTCGTCTGGAAGCGGTTCGAATCAGAGCCCTTTGGAGAAGGGAGGTTCCAGGCGAAGGTTCTCTCCGGAAAGTTGATTAATTCTGCGGCCGCGATTTTCCGGAAATCCTACCCGGAAGTCTACGGCTCCCCGCACGAGTTCGTGCTCATGCCGGAAAAATACAAAGAACGCATTGCCCTCGACGAGAACTGGGAAAAAGATAGTCGGAGGAAGATTTACTGCATGCCGGTGGTAGTGGAACTCGAAACCGACAGGGTGGTCGCGGCAACCATGCTTACAAAGATCGAAAAGAATCTCCAGGTTGAGTTCACTTTTGCGGCGACGCATCCCAAATATCGACTCAAGAAAATCATGCAGAATTTAAGGGCGATCACATGGAAGACAGCGCTCTCCTCCGGGGCGGAGTATTTTACCACCTTCCTGGAGACCTGGCACGACATCACCCAAAAGTGGTGCATCAAGGACGGCTGGCAGGTAGCAGGTATTTTTCCGGGCAACTTTGTGCGCTGGAAAAAACCGGACCAGGAATACCGGGGATGCACCATTCATTGCTACCGTTTTGTCCGTAACGGTAAAGATTACGCTACCATGCCCGCGGAATGGAGCCTCGCCCCGGAGTTCAATGAACTCTGGGAAGTCCTGGCGCGGATCAACAAAAAAATCGAACAGAAAGGGGATATACCCCCATGGCTGGCGGAAATGGAACCCTCGTTACTCAAAGACTTCTGAACCATTTTCTAAGGGCTATGGGGACATCCTATATTGCCCATTTTAATATTTAAGGTTATGTTGTATTTTATGCATGAGCGACGTTCAAATGAAAACCGGATTAATATTTAAATCGGAAATGCAAATGAAGAGACCGGAATCAGGGGGACATGTCTTATCTTTTACAATTTGACAGATCTGTTTTTATCTGGATTAATGCGGATTGGACCAATGCTCTCTTTGATTTGATAATGCCATGGATAACCCATTTAGGCGATCCAAAGATTGTCGGGGTATGGATTGTCGGCATAGGCTTGTTAAGGGTTAAGCAGTTTGCGCACCCTGCCGAGACAGACTTGAGCAGCAGACAAAAATTTAAATTGTATCTGCAAGTCGGTTTATTTTTTTGCCTATTTTTGGTGCTGATTTATGGAGTTAGTGCCGGGGTCTGCAGTAGCCTCAAGTATTTATTTGACCGTCCCAGGCCATTTGAACAGCAGCATGTCATGCTGCGAGTCTCTGCGGGCCTTGCGTCTGGTCTGAGCGAAAATGGATCGTTTCCCAGCGGGCACACCAGCAATGCCTTTATGGTTGCAGCCTTTTTAGCTGAATGTATTCCAGGAAGACGATATGTTTTTTACGGCATGGCAATTATAGTTGCATTGAGTCGAATCTATTTGGGTGTCCATTTTCCCGGTGATGTGTTATTTGGCGCTTTTCTGGGTTGGAGCATTGCCCGGTCAATGTTATCATTTCAATGGCTTAGAAACAGGATCACGCGCGAAAAAGATTTCTATTCTAAAATTTAAAACGCTCAGCTTGGGTAGAATTAAATAAACATGACTGCATGCAATCATAGCAAGCTGATACAACTGCCTGAGGAGAAAAACAGGCTGCGGTGTCGGCACTGTCATTTGACCATCAAAGCTGATGAACTGGGAGAGAGCTATTGCCCTGAATGTTTTGAGGAACACGGCAAAAAACGCTATAATTTTGTAGAGATAGCGGCAATAAATGCAAGAAAACCCCAATTTAAATGCGAAGAATGCGGTATTATGATTATATGAAACTTTCGCAAGTAAACCCTATCTTTATGTGAGGAGAATTATGAAAAAATCGACCTTCAGCGTTCCTGCCGAGCAGCGCTACTTCGAAGATTACGTCGCCGGCTCGGTGTACGAATTCGGTTCTGTCACAGTGGAGCAGGATGAGGTGATTGCCTTTGCCCGGCGCTTTGACCCGCAAGTGTTCCACGTTGATCCGGAATCTGCGAAGGGAACCATCTATGGCGGTTTGATCGCCAGCGGCTGGCACACCGCCGGCCTGATGATGCGTCTCTTTACCGACCACTTCCTTTCAAAGGTGGCGAGTCTGGGCTCGCCCGGCGTTGACGAGTTGCGCTGGAACAAACCGGTGCGCCCCGGCGACGAACTGGCTATCCGCGTGGCTGTTCAGGAGACCAAACCTTCGCGTTCCAAGCCGGATCGCGGTATTGTCCACTCTTTTATCGAGGTGATGAATCAGAACCGCGAGGTTGTGATGAGCATGAAGGCCGTAAACTTCTTTTTTTGCCGACCGAAATCCCCGGGGAAGATGGAGAACGGTACCAAATCTTGAACTGTATAATAAAGATTCAAGTTTCGCACCCTGATTTAAATCAAAATCTTTAGCGCCCAAGGGTTGGATGATATTTTTTAAAAGGCAAAATATAAATAGAGCGTTTTCACTTTGTTGACGGCGCCTGGACATAAAATATCATTTTATCATAATTAATAGAATACAAAACTTCGACAAACGCTGCCGTTGCGCCTGGCCTGGTTAGATTGTGAGAACTTAACTTTTTGCGCAGTTGTCGAAGTATTTTACCTTTTAAAAAACACCATCCAACCTTTACGAGTAAAGAGCGTCGTTAAAGTATGGGGTGCGAAACTTGAGTAAAGATTTAACAGGAGCAACAAATGGAATACAATTTTCTTGCAGACACTTATGATACAGAACGGATTAAGACGCTTAGCGTTTGGAGCATGTTCATGGATAATGATCTTTTGTTCCGCCCTGATTCAAATGACCCAAGAGATAGAAATCCACTTGAACATATGGTGCATCAGTGCATGAGTGAAGACAAATGGTTTTGCAATATGTTTGGCATTGATGTTGGCGCACCTCCCTTGCCTGAGAAGGAAATACGTCTTGAATTTATTAAACGATATGCCGAAGATTCCGAAAAGCGACTTGCAATTCTAAGAGAAAAGAACAAAACCTGGTGGGAACAAGAGGTTTCTTTCTTTGAAACCAAGCGGACAAGAACCTGGATTATGGTGAGAAGAATAGCCCACACGGCGTATCACCGGGGAGAACAGACGGCTATATTAAGGATGTTGGGAAGAGAGATCTATAGTATTTATGGGCCGACTGCCGATACCGGTGGTTTGCCCCAGAATAATGCCTTAACTATATATGCCTACCCGG
>JAQYVG010000270.1 GCA_030145595.1 Desulfobacterales bacterium
GAGAACGCCGCTCATCGGGAAAATAGCCATTTATGGATGGAAACTAATTATCCTTTCAAAATAAAAAGTAGCAATCCACAATCTTTTCCTGTAATAAAACCGTAAAACGATTTTATTACAAAAAGTATCTTCATGCGCACAACGAATTGGCATGTCATAACCGGGGCACCATGTTCCGGCAAAAGCGCGGTTATCGGCGGACTTGAACAACGCGGGTACCGGGTTGTGCATGAAGTCGCCCGTGCATTTATCGACAAAGAATTGCAAAAGGGGAAAGATATCGCCCAAATCAAGGCCGATATATCATCCTTTGAGCGGCATATTATAGATACAAAGCTGTCGATTGAAAAATCTCTTCCGGATGATATGCTTATTTTTTTTGATCGGGGAGTACCGGACAGTATCGCCTATTATATTTTGGAAGGATTAAGCCCGGATTATCCCACTAAGAAGAGCAGGCTGACCCAATATAAAAAAATTTTTTTCTTTGAAAGACTTAAATTTGAAAAAGACCGGGTGCGTTCGGAAGATGACAAGATTGCAGCCAAGCTGGATCGCCTCTTGACAGAAAGCTATCAAATGCTGGGATACAGTGTTATCCACGTTCCATTGCTGTCTGTAGAGGAACGTATTGACTATATATTAAACCATCTATAAGCAGAAAGGAAAAATCATGCGGCCTGTATGTTTGATAATTCGAGACGGGTGGGGATATAGTGAAATCAAAGAAAGCAACGCCGTGCTTGCCGCCAAAACCACTAATACAGACTTTTACAAAGACAATTATCCGTGGACACTTTTAGATTGTGCCGGTGAACCTGTGGGACTCCCGGACGGTTATCAGGGTTCTTCCGAAGTGGGGCACCTCAACATGGGCGCCGGGCGGATCGTTGTTCAAGAACTCAAGCGCATTGACGACGGGCTGCGCACGGGCGAGCTTTTTAAGGCAGAGAAGTGGCAAAAGCTTGTGTCCAATTGGAAGGAAAAACAGAGCCGCCTGCACCTTTTAGGTCTTCTTCAGGATGAAGGAGTGCATGCCCATCAGGAGCATCTTTTCAAAATTATGCGCCGGGCGCGACAAGAATATCCGGAAGGACCCATCATCATCCATCCTTTTCTGGACGGACGCGATACCCCGCCGCGCAGCTGCCTGGAATACCTTGCCCGGCTAAAACAGGTCATGGAAAAAGTCGGCGGCTGCACCATCGGTACGCTGATGGGCCGTTACTATGGTATGGACCGCTCCAGCAACTGGAGACTTACTGATATTGCCTATGATTGCATTGTTGCTTGCCAAGGACGCAAATCCCCCGATTACGAGACTGCGGTTAAAAAATCGTATCAGCATGACAAAACCCCGGACAACGTGGAGATGTTTGATGAATATGTTTACCCGCATGTATTGAACGACTATGACGGCGTTTTGGATGGCGACTGTATATTGCACACTAACTACCGCCAGGACCGCGCGATCCAGCTATCCATGGCGTTTACCGATCCAAATTATCCCGGAAAACTTAAAACCAAACCGACCGTGACCTATGTCGGACTGACACGCTACTGGGATGAGTTTACAGAATATATGCTGGGAGCAATGGATGCTGCCGGCGGCATGGAGAACCTGCTCGGCGAGGTCATTTCCAGGGCAGGCCTGCGGCAGCTGCGCATTGCCGAAACACAAAAATTCAGACATGTAACCAGCTTTTTCAACGGTAAGGCCACAACACCATATGAGAACGAGGACCAGGTCGACATCCCCGGTCGCTTCGACCCGGCCACCTTTGCCAGCCACCCCGAAATGGAGGCAGATAACGTCACCGCCGAACTTATCGAACGTCTTCGGGACAACCCATACAAGTTTATAGTTGTGAACTATGCCAACGGCGACATGGTTGGCCATACGGGGAATATGGAGGCTGCAAAAAAAGCAATCGAAGTTGTGGACGCATGTGTGGGTAAGGTTGTCGATCGGCTGCTCGAACTCGATGCGCATATCCTGATTACCGCTGACCACGGCAACTCCGAACAAATGATCGACTATCAGACCCACATGACCAAAACCAGTCATACCCTCAATCCTGTCGAATTTATTTATGTTGCCGGCGATTCAAAGGGAAAGTCGCTTCTTAAACACGGCAAGCTTGCGGATATTGCTCCCACAGTTCTTTTCTTGCTCGGGTTGGATACACCGGAAGAAATGACTGCCCAGAACCTAATTGCCTGAGACCTTTGAAAAATGTACAATCATTTTTTCGGATTCAAAGAAAGACCGTTTAAGCTCGTACCAAATCCGGCCTATCTATTCCTGAGCAAAAGCCACCAGGAAGCCATGGCGCATCTTGTTTATGCGGTCGGTGCCGGGGACGGTTTTGTGGAACTAACCGGAGAAGTGGGCACGGGCAAGACCACACTTTGCCGTGCATTTCTTGAACATCTGGACCAAAACACGGAAGTAGCTTTTATCTTCAACCCTGTCCTTGATCCGGAAGAGTTTATCAGAGCCGTCATTGATGAGTTCGGGATCCCTTCAGAGGGTAAAACCACCAAAGAGCTTATGGATACTCTGAACAACTTTCTGATGGAAAAAAAGGCCCAAAGCAAAGACGTACTCCTCCTCATTGATGAGGCTCAAAACTTAACCCGAGAAGTACTGGAACAAATTCGACTGATTTCCAATCTTGAAACCACGCAGAGCAAGCTTCTGCAAATCGTTCTGGTAGGACAGCCGGAACTCGCTACATTCCTGGGCTCCCACGATCTCAGGCAGCTTAGTCAGCGCATAACATTAAGCTGCCGCCTTCAGCCGCTGACATACAAAGAGACTGAGGATTATATCAAACATCGCCTCAGTATCGCTTCCGGAAAACAGATAACGATGTTTGCTCGGAAAGCCGTCCGGAGAGTTTACCGATATTCACGGGGGATACCCCGGCTGATCAACATTGCCTGCGATCGAGCCCTGCTTGCCGCCTACGGTCATGACCAGCAAAACGTCAGCAACAAAATTACCGCTATGGCTCTCAAAGAACTCGGCGAACGCGATAGGGAAAAACACTTTGATTTGGGAGTCAACAAAAAAACGACGGCCGCGGTCGCTTGCGTGCTTTCAGCAATTTTACTGATCATATTATATGCTTTCGGAATTATCGATGGTTCTAAGCGTGTTGAAAACCAAAATATCCCAAGGATTACAGTCAAAGAAGCCTCTCAACCAGCTGCTTCCAACCAAGATACCAAGCCGGCTGACAAAATTGAAACTGAATCGGACAAAAACCAGGTGCCCGCTTTCGAAAGCGTGGAACCCGAGACCAAGAAAGTCCTGGAACCTAATATCGAAAACATGGAACATGAAGCCCGGAAAATGCCGGAGTTAAGCTCCGGAAATACGGAGCCCGGAGCCGTTACCGAAGTCGCTTTAAGGGATTTTCTTAAAATTGAATCACACCGTTCTTTCAGGCCAGAGGCTTTTAAGACGGCCATGGAACTGGGGGATGTTAATGCTGATTCGACTCTGTATGTGGAAGATACGGTGGATGATTTCTCATTTTTTCTGCTGGCGGCAAAACAGAACCGATTTGCCGTATTTTTTATGCTGGCGGCAAAACAGAACCGATTTGCCGTTAACCGTGTTGAGAGCGATCTTGAGCTGATTTTAAAATTGAACCTCCCGGCAATCATGCAATTTCAAACGCCTGAGGGCAAGATTCCCGCCTATCTTGTTTTGTTCAAAACTGAAGGGGAAAAGCTTTCACTGAAAAATACGAGCAACAGTGACATGCTCATCGCATCGGCTCGCGAATCAAGGACACACTGGTCGGGGATTGCCTATATTCCGTGGAAAAATTATTTTGCTTTAACCGGTACAATTCCCGGGGATGCAACAGGAGAGTCCATCATTACCTTAAAACTGCTTCTAAAGGATTTAGGATTCAGCGATATTGAGCTGAGTCCCGAATATGATGAAGAGACCCGCAAAACAATCACCAAAATTCAGGCAGGGTATAATCTGCCGGTTGACAGTGTTGTGGGGTCTATGACCAAAATCGTTTTGTACAACCAAAAAAAGTCACTAAAGATTCCACACCTGGAAGGAAATAAAGATTGAGTTCCATTCTCAAAGCTCTAAAGAAACTTGAAAACGAATACCCATCTTCCAGATATGATCAACCTTGGCTCAGAGACATTTATCAAAAAGAGGCTTTTTTTGATCGTCTCAAAGGAAGTTTGACTACATATCGGCAAAGGTATGTTATTTGCGCCGCAGTTCTGCTGACATTTATCGTAAGTGCAGCCATAATCTTTAAAGCTGGTTATTTAAAAAAAACCGCTGCCCCTCTGCTGTCCGAAAAACAGCATGTTGAAGCCGTGATACCGGCACCTTCCCTGCAAAACAGAGCACAGGCTCCTTTGGCCTCAACTCCGGAGGGAAGCTCTAAACCCGAGTTATCCTATTCTCAGCGGACAGAAAAACAAAATTTGCCAAGCACTCGGTCTGCAAAAGAAACAGA
>JAQYVG010000271.1 GCA_030145595.1 Desulfobacterales bacterium
GCGGGTTGAGGGTTGTAGGTTGCGGGTTGCGGGTTGCGGGTTGCGGGTTGCGGGTTGCGGGTTGCGGGTTGCGGGTTGCGGGTTGCGAGTTGCGAGATACGGGTTGTTGGATGCAGTATGCATGATATAGTACTGAATACTGGTTACTTTTCATTTTTCACTGCTCATTGACCTCTGACCTCTGTCCTCCGATCCCTGATCCCTGGCCCCTGACATCTAAACAATGGTTGCTATGAGTAAAAAAATTAAAAAAGAAGAGGCGTATCAGGGATTCGAACAGGGACCCATACGACCGCCCAGCGAGGCTTACAGCCTGCTAATCAGGGTAACCAGGAACTGTCCCTGGAATCACTGTACGTTTTGTCCGGTCTACAAGGGTACCCGCTTTTCCATCCGGCCGGTGGATCATGTTAAGAGGGATATTGATGTGGTTCACAAATACGTGAATATAATCCGGCAGATGGCCGACGAATCCGACCGGGTTCATCCGGCCGCAATTCGGGATCGTGCCGGAAAGATTGAATCCTGGGAGTCTCAGGCTTTGCAGGCGGCATTGAACTGGTTTTCCGGTGGTATGCGTTCGGTTTTTATTCAGGACGCCAATAGTCTCATCATCAAACCTTCCGACCTGCAAGAAATTCTGATTCATCTTGGCAAGCGCTTCCCATGGGTGGAGCGAATCACATCGTATGCACGATCTCATACCATTGTCCGCATAAGGGACGACGACTTGCAGGCCTTCAGGGAAGCAGGCTTAAATCGAATTCATATCGGTCTGGAATCCGGTTCCGATCTGGTTCTTAAGATGGCTAAAAAAGGTGTCACCAAGGCAATCCACATCAAGGCAGGTCTCAAAGTAAAAGCAGCCGGTATGGAACTGTCGGAATACATCATGCCGGGACTGGGTGGGAGGAAGTATTCAAAGATCCATGCTACGGAGACCGCCGATGCCATAAACCAGATTGATCCGGATTTCATCAGACTTCGAACTCTGGCCATTCCCAACGGTGTAGAGCTTTTTGACGAATGGCAGTCGGGCAAATTTGAGAAATGTACCGACGTAATGATGGCCCAAGAGATCTTGCTGATGATCGAGCAGTTAGAAGGGATCACCAGCGTTCTTAAAAGTGATCACATCCTGAATCTGTTTGAAAATCTTGAAGGTACTTTCCCCGAGGACAAAGCGCGCATGATGGAGATTCTGCGAGCTTTTCTGGCCATGGATTCACAGCGACAGTGCCTGTACCAGGTGGGGCGGCGGCTCGGAATATTTGCGCGCTTAAGTGATATGGAAAGCCCCGGACGACTGGCGAAGGCTGAAAAGTTTTGCCGGCAGTCAGGCATAACACCGGATAATGTTGATGACGTTGTAGATGAGCTGATGAAGAGATTCATCTAACATGGCTTTGATTGGAAGCAGTATTCAATACAGCTCTATGGTCCATGCCTTACAGTTTCACCCCTGAATGCCTTGCCAATGAACAAATCAAGCTCGTGAAATAGCCATGTTTACAATGTCTTAGCGAAGGTAAAACATCTATCGCCTTGACATTCTTATCTAAAAGCAATATTCAATTTTATACAAGTGTTATCAATGGGTGAGAGGAGAAAAATGGGAAAACTAAAGCTGAAGGAGCATGTTATCACCCGGGAATGGTGCAAAGGATGCGGTATATGCGTCCATTTTTGTCCCAAGCAGGTTCTGGAGCTTGATGACCAGGACAAGGTGTTTGCAGCGCGACGCGAGGACTGCATCTGTTGCGAACTTTGCGAACTCAGATGTCCCGACTTGGCCATAGAAATCGAAACAGAACAGGGCTCAGAATGAAGGAAAATATAAAGTTTGTTCAGGGTAACGAAGCTTGTGTGGAAGGGGCGCTGTATGCCGGACTTGAATTTTTTGCAGGATATCCCATCACACCTTCCACTGAAATTGCCGAGTTACTGTCATACCGGTTGCCCCAAAAAGGCTGCCGATTTATTCAGATGGAAGATGAAATCGCCTCCATGAGTGCCATTATCGGGGCCTCTCTTACCGGCCACAAAGTTATGACCGCCACCAGCGGCCCGGGATTTTCCCTGATGCAGGAAGCACTGGGCTATGCGGTTATGGCGGAAATTCCTTGCGTCATTGTCAATGTACAGCGCGGTGGTCCTTCAACCGGCATTCCGACCCACGTAAGCCAAGGGGATGTGAATCAGGCCCGCTGGGGAACGCATGGCGATCACGCCATTGTCACGCTGACGGCTTCCAACCATCAGGATGTCTTTGCCATGACCGTGGAAGGTTTTAATATAGCCGAAACCTACCGGACACCGGTGATCCTGCTTTTCGATGAAGTGATCGGCCACATGCGGGAGCGCCTGGTGGTGCCGGTAGAAGGCGAAATACCCCTGGTGCAAAGACTGCGGACGGCCGTTAATGAGGGCGTGGACTATCATCCCTACCTGCCGCGGGAAGACGGCCGTCTGCCCATGTCGGATTTTGGCGATGTGCACCGCTACAATGTCACCGGTCTGTTTCACGATATGTGGGGGTTTCCGTCGGACAACCCGCAGGTGGTCCACGATCTGATTCGCCACTTGGTGGATAAGATTAATAACAATGTCAATCAAATCACAAATTTCAAGTCCTATTACCTGGATGATGCCGAGTCTGTTCTGATTTCTTACGGATCTTCGGCCCGCTCGGCCCTGCATGTGGTGGAACTGTTAAGGCCAAGAGGGGAACGAATCGGACTGCTGGAACTCCAGACATTGTGGCCCTTTCCGGATCAACTTGTTCGTCGAACATGCGAACATGCCAAGCATGTGATTGTCGTGGAGATGAATATGGGCCAAGTGTTACAGGAGGTAAGAAGGGTTGTGGATCAGCCTCGGAAGGTGTTCCTGGCCAATCGCATCGACGGTGTTTTCATAACTCCCAGGGACATTAGAAACATTATGCGGCTGGTGCAAGGGAAGGGTGTGTAATCTATGGCAATCAAAGACTATATCCGCGAAAGATTTTTCCCGCACATCTGGTGCCCGGGCTGCGGTCATGGGACTGTGATGAACAGTCTTCTCAGGGCCATCGAATCTCTGGGTATGAGCAAGAATGAAATTGTAATGGTGTCGGGTATTGGGTGTTCATCCCGGATCTCCGGGTATGTCGATTTCCACACCCTGCATACCATTCACGGCCGGGCCCTGGCGTTTGCCACCGGCGTCAAGCTGAGCCGGCCGGAACTGAATCTGATCGTTCCCATGGGCGATGGCGATGCTCTGGCCATTGGCGGCAATCACTTCATCCATGCGGCCCGGCGCAATATTGATATCACCGCCATTGTTATGAATAATCGCATCTACGGCATGACAGGGGGGCAGTTCTCCCCTTTGTCCGGTTATGGGACCATGGCCACTACAGCACCGTATTCCAACATTGATCACGCTTTTGACACGGTGGAATTAGCGATAGCCGCCGGGGCGACGTTTGTGGCCCGCAGCACGAGTTATCATGTTAAGCAGCTTTCAAAAATATTAAGAGACGCCATTTTGCACGAGGGGTTTTCCGTGGTTGAAGTATTGTCCCAGTGCCCCACCTATTTTGGCAGAAAAAACCGGCTCGGAAGCGCCGTTGATATGATGGAGCAGTACAAAAATGATACCACGCCGATCGGATCCAAGGCCAAAAAGGAAAACCCCGATCTGATTGAAAGAGGCATTTTTGTGCAGAAAGAGATGCCGGAATACTGTGTCGAATACGATAAAATCATTGAGAAGGCCATGAAAGGGAATTAATTATGGAAAGATGCCGGATCGTATTTTCAGGCTCCGGAGGCCAGGGCGTTATCACCGCCTCGATTATCCTGGCCGAAGCGGCCGTACTTCATGAAAACATGACTGCCGTTCAATCGCAGTTTTACGGTCCCGAAGCCAGAGGCGGGGCGACGCGTTCCGACGTTATCATCTCCTACACTCAAATCAATTATCCCAAGGTGATTCAGCCCAATGTACTGGTCTGTCTCACCCAGCAGGCTTATAATAAATTTTATCCCATCATACGGCCCGGCGGTTTGCTGATTACCGATTCCCGGTTTGTGGAAATTCAAAAAAAAGTTGATGCCCGGCACAAAGAACTGCCCATGTACCGGACGGTAATGGATAATATCGGCAAACCGATCGTGTTCAACATCTGCATGCTGGGGGTGGTCATCGTTCTGGCAGATCTTGTGAAACCCGAATCAATCATGAAGGTTTTAGAGACTCGGATTCCTTCCAATTTTCTGGAAATAAACTCAAGCGCCCTGGATCTGGGGATCAAGCTGGCAGAGGAGTATAAAAGCTGACTGGTTTCGCGGTGCGAGTTGCGGGTTACGAGTTACGAGTTGAGAATTTTACCATTTAACTATTTCAAGGGTCGGGGAGTTTTTTCTAATGGTCGCTCCATGGAAAATCTTTTTTTAAACCGTGTGAACTCGTGTATAAGGGCTCGTAAAGAAAGAACAGAGGCTTTTCTCAC
>JAQYVG010000272.1 GCA_030145595.1 Desulfobacterales bacterium
GATCCTATCTCAATAGTATTGGAATAAATATTTCCCAGGGCCACGATGGCTACTAACAGGCTATGTTCATCACTGGCCTTCTCCGGATCATGGTGATGACATAAGACATCCGTCAAGGTCCCGCTCAGTTGCCACTTATCAGCAATCATCCCGCCAACCGTACAGTGATCGGTTTCAAAAACCGTATCCTCGGCCTCGTGCAGCGGTACATGTTCAATTCTGGTCAATTCCAGGGCCTTGCTATATTCATCCGGAAAACCGTTCATCATTGGAATCTTACCTAAGTCGTGCAAAAGTCCTGCCACAAAATACTCTTCTCTCATTGTCACCGGGATATCTTTGATAGCGGCTAAGGACTTGGCAGCCACCCCCACGCAAATGGAATGACTCCAAAAGTCGTCCATGGATAAGGCCTGGAAAGACCCGTCTCCACCCAGGCCCTCCATGACCGCCATGCTCACTGCAAGATTTTTTACGGTATTCATGCCGAGCATAACGATGGTCCTGGTCAAGGAGGTGACTTCCTTGGGAAAATAGTAGTAAGCCGAATTGATGAGCTTTAACACCCGGCCGGTAAGCACAGGATCGAGAGAAATGACGCGGTTAAGATCGTTGGGGGAAGTGGTCGGTTTGTTGCATATTTCCATAACCTTTGTTGATGTGGTAGAAAGGCTGGGCATATGGGCAATATAGCTCTGTATCTTCTTTAAGCGATTTTCTCTGGTTATGGTATCTTTAATCATGTTTTACCATGTTCTTGTGTACTTGACTCGCCGAACTATGTTTTCTCAGCATCATCAGACTCCATGGTCTTGTCATAGCTTTGTGAATATACGTTTGTAAAAGCGAAGCCAAGGCAATAAACACAAACAAATACAGATAAAAATTTTAAAGTATGTTTTCTTTTCTTCAAGGGATTTTCCCTTCAATGGATTCCTGTCCATAAAAAGTATAGCAGGAAACGTGCCAGAGTGGAGTTTAAAGTTTATTGAGAATTATTATGGATAGTTGAAAATTGTTCGTCGGAGCACATACATATGTCACGTGGTGAGTTTATTGCGGTAATTGCCACAAATGTCAAATATTTGACATTTGATAGGATGGTAAATAATGTTATGGGAAAATTGATGCCCTAAACAAAAACCTATCAACCAATTGTATTTAATTATAATTACTATCGGCACTAACCCCCTGTCTTTTTGGCATGATTCATGCAGATTAAAAACTTTTGACAATTTTACTTCGAGAAAAGCGATTTATTTAAGTAATAATGCTTCAATGGATAAAAGGTTGTCTGCCGCAATGATTCCAATAACAAAAAGAGAAAATCTTAAAGCAGCTATGGAGGCCTGTTTACAATGATTGAATTAACTGAGGTAAGGGCTGACGCTCTAATATAACAAGCTGTTTGCAATTGGGGGATGTCATCGTGGACCGAAACGGAATTTTATATTCAGAAAAGGGAGGCTGCAAAGCCTCACGGGAAGTAGTAATTCTATTAGCGGATATGGCCCACTACGCTATGAAAACATCCGGTATGGGCCCTGAACAACTCTGTGATTTTATAATTGATTACCACGAAAAACTGCAGGATCTCATATTCCCGGAAGACACTTCGACCAGAGAGTACGCCCCTTATGCCGGTGACTCAGCAATTGCTGTTTTTGACCAAAAAGGATCGGAAGAGAAATCGTCAAAATGCGTCAGAGCCCTGCAGGCCGCGCTAAGAGTAGTTCACGCAATCTCCGCTGAAAAACTTGATTCAGTGCGAATCGGGCTTTTTGTGGGGGATATTATAGAAGCAAGATTCAACAACCACATCCTTAAATTCGGTATTAGCTTTACCGCAGCAAATAGGCTTGAAGAACTTTGCGGTTATTTTGGGACAAACGTTCTCATGGACCGTGAAGTAGCCCTTGCCCAGAATGATGAGAAGCAATTTATCATAAGCATAGGTAAAATCACGCCAAAAAATTTTAAACACCCCCTTAATGTCTATTCCATTTACAAACCGGGAATCCATAATTGTCCCCATGATATCGATGAAATAAAGCTTATTCAATTCATAAGCATGAAAAATGAAGCCATGGATTATTTCAGTGGAAACGAGAAAAAAAATATTAAAATCGACTATCCGCTGGCAAAATCAAAATTGCATAATGTTGCTAAACTGTTCAAGGAAATTACGGGTAAAGATGATCCGGCCACACTGAGAATCTTGGAATATATTGGAGAAAATCCGTTTCCGACAGACGACTTTATTGCGACTGGAATGATGATCGAAAGTAAGGGGGGCGATTCATTGGGAGTGAGACTCCTTCATCTTTCCCGTGAACTTTTTAAAGCTCTTGACCGGAAGTTTTATAATACGCTTGTAATAAATACCGAATGGGAAAAACACTTTACTCTTGAGTGGAAAGAAAAAGGGGAAACGATTATCACAATCGGCGATCAACCAGACGGCATTTATTACATTTCCAAAGGAGAGGTTGAAATCCTGGATGAAAAGCAGAATGTGATCACGGTTCTTGGAAAAGGAAATGTTTTTGGAGAAATGGCTTATTTTTGCGAGCAAAAAAGAAGAAACGCTACTGTAATAGCATCAACCGACATTGTTCTCAATAAAATTTCGTGTGAAGATTTTCATAAATTCCCGAATCTCAAAAAAATATTCGAGGAAATCGCCAAAAAGCGACGGCTTCAACCCCGCATGGATATCGGTTAGACAACGGTTTTTGCTTTTTCCAAATCCTCAATCCATTTTGCGATCCGGTCCTTCCCATAGGCCTTCTTCCATGCCGTCAAAATGTCATCCACCGGGATATCCGTATAAGTCCCGTGAAATTCCAGATATTCCATGAACTGTTCTTTTTCCGTATTATAGGAATGGAAAATCGAATCTTCCCGTCCGTTGAATTCAAGGGGAATGACCTGATGTTTTTTACACAGCTCGGCATTAAAGGTCGGAGTCGACTTAACCCATTGGCCCTCAAGATAAAACTCTGTGAATCCGTGATAGACAAATACATCCGAGCCCATAAAATCGATCAGCTTTTGAGTTGCAAGGTGATTGCGAACCGTACCGAAACCAACTCTTGACGGGATGCCGCTTGCTCTTGCAAGCGCGCAGAGCAATGATGCTTTGCTTATACAAAATCCCCGGCCGCTTTTAAGGATATTGCTGGCACGGTAATGCTCCGGAAGATAAAAGGGATAATAGGGATCATACCAGATACCATCCCGAACGGCGTAATAGAGTTTTACGGCCCCGGCGACCGGATCTTTACCCGCACCGCTCAGCGTGTCATTTGCATATTCAATGATGCCGGGATGATCGCTGTCAATGATTGCCGTAGGAGATAGGTATTTTTTGTCAATATGCTCCATGGTTCCCTCCACCCCGTTAGATGTTCGCACTGTCGAAGCAGCGCAGAGAAATGATGTTTCAGTGTCAAGTTTGATGATCTCGTAAAAATTCGCTCAATTGGGTTTTTAAGTTTTGCCAAAAGTTGCGTTAGTAAGATAAACCCCGGAGCTGACCAGAATGGTCCCGACAAGCAGTGACGGCGTGATCGGCTCGTTAAGAATCAAAAAGGCTAAAAGGACCGCACTGATCGGGACAAAATTGATAAACAGACTGGCTTTGGTAGGGCCCAGCGCTTTGATGCCTTCATAGTACCAGACAAATCCGATCACAGTCCCAAAAAATCCCAAGTAGAAAAGACTTAACCAGGCAGCTACAGAATAATAGCGCAAATGTTGCAGTGCCCCTTCAAAATACGCCGGGAAAAATAGAAAACCGGCACCGATAACTGCAGAGTAACTTACTGAAGCCAGCGGTGACAGACCCGCCATAACGGCTTTTCCGATCAACGAATACGCAA
Organism: Desulfobacterales bacterium; assembly: GCA_030145595.1. Lineage (GTDB taxonomy): Bacteria > Desulfobacterota > Desulfobacteria > Desulfobacterales > UBA11574 > Desulfatibia_A. The sequence continues at coordinate 3,885 of JAQYVG010000272.1, forward strand.
CCCAGCTGATAACACAACCAAAGATAAAAATTTCCCCCCAACCCAGATTGTCAGCCAAAATAGAGGCCATATTTCCTTTGGTAATAACGATTCCAGCCCCGATTACTGATATGATAATTCCAAAGACCTTGATCAGATTTAATTTTTCTTTAAAAAAATAAGCCGAAAGCAGGGCAATAAATATAGGATTACAGGCAATAATGACCGCCGCCCGGCCGGCGCTGATTATTTTGAGACCTTTGAAAAAGAAAACATTGTAGGAAAACACACCCGTCATCCCCAGTAGAAAAACAGGTATCCATTGCCCCTTTTGGGGTAAGCCGAATTTACCCTCCACCTTATAGGTAAAGAACAGCAGAAAGACCGAGGCAATCATAAATCTAAAAAAGGCCGCGGAAAACGGGCCCACGTCCTGGGCAACGATCCTGCCGGCAATAAACGTCCCGCCCCAAAAAAAGGCAGTCAGAAGCAGCTTTAAATAAATCAACATTTTCCATACCCCAAAAACAATCGTGGAGGTGCTCTTTAGTGTCCATCCATAAATGAGGATTTTTGTTCAAGATCAAGGCATGGGAAAAAAATAACCACAGGCATATAGTTG
>JAQYVG010000273.1 GCA_030145595.1 Desulfobacterales bacterium
GTTTGTTTTTTTGTGCTTGGAATTTGTGATTTTAGACACAAAACTCCAAGGCAGAGCCATAGGCCTCTGACTCCCGCAAGGCGGGAGTTTTTCAGGACTAAATAAATTTAGTCCTTCTTGGTCCTTTTCTTTTCCTGTAATTCGATTTTTTGCTTCAGCCGTTCGATCAATTGGTCCGGGGAATCCTTGGCAAGAATATGGCCGAACTGAGTCCGGTAATTCTTAATCAGGCTCACCCCTTCTATCTTTATATCATAAATCCTCCAAACGTCATTGCGATTCAACATGCTGTAAACAATCGGGATATCCACACCGTTTCTGAGTATCTTGGTTGTAACACGGGCTTTTGAGTCTGAAACCATTTTCTGGCCCAGATAAAGAACTTTTTCTTCTTCGTAGCCCCCTTGTATCTTATCTACATAAGTGCTTTCAAGTAATTCTGCAAAAAGGCCGGTAAATTCTTTTCTCTGCTGCACAGCGAATTTTTTCCAATTGCGGGCCAGGGCCAGTTTAGCCATTATCTCAAAATCAAAGGCTTGCCTGGTAGTCTCCCAAATTTTCTCCCGTTGTGCATCTTTGAGGGCGGCATCCTGGTAGTGCGGATCGTTCAGGATATCGAGGACCTGATCAACAGGCCCTTTAAGTGCATCAAGGGGCTCAATGCCTTTTGCTGAGCAGGGTATAGTGACGATCAATGCAAAGAGTACGTACATTATTTGTTTTTTCATAATTTTTCCCTTTTAAAAAAAATTAAACACCGCCAAACACATACTTGCTGATCAGCTCCTCCAAATCAACGGCTGATTCAGTTTCTATGATCGCATCACCCGAATTAAGGATCTCATCCGAACCGCCGGGAGTCAGTTTGATATATTTATCTCCGATCAGGCCCGCGGTCTTAATCGAGGCGATAACATCATCGGTCAAAACAACTCCCTTTTGAATCTTCATCTTTACAACCGCCACCATTTCTTCTTTGTCCAGGGAGATGGAACCGACTTTACCAATTTGAACCCCGGCCATTTCCACCGAAGCCCCGTTATTGAGTCCTGAAATAGACTGAAATTGCGCACTGACAGAATAATGATCATCTCCGAACAATTCCATTTTGCCCAGCTTAACGGTCAGATATCCAACGCAGATTATTCCCATGAGCACAAAGATACCTACTGCTGTTTCAACTAATGACCTGTTCATGAGTCCTCCCATCTATGGTTGAATTCGTAACTTTTTACGAGATTAACAAACTTTAAATTCCAATAATTCGTTTTGAGCAGATTCTGCAATGGCAACGATATGCTCTATCTGCATGCCTTGCTGTGCTTCTGCAAACCCGGCGTCAACAGAAAAACATAATTCAGGAGACGGCCGTATCCCGATAATGTCTTCTGCTTTTAGTTCTTTAGCCAGTCTATCACAAACCATTTGGGCTTGATCAATGTCGGTATTTGGAAGAACTACAAGAATTTTGTCTAACCCGTAACGTAAACAGATATCAGTAATTCTCAAACGGTTTAATGTTTGAACTGAAAAATTTTTCAGTACGGTCTGGACTTCCGCATGCCCTATGGTTTCATTGATCTCTTCAATATTATTTATTGAAAATAAAATGATGGAAAAAACAACCTGGTGGCGTTCCAGCCGGCCCATCTCTTCCAAAAATCTTTTCTCTCCCTGCAATTGGGTATGCATACCGGTCAGATCGTCGCGGCGGCTTTCCAGGCCCCTGATAAACTGTTGAACCGCCGGATCAGTAGTTTGCTGAACCTCCTGGGGGGTTCCTTCAATAATAACCTGGCCTTCTTCCAGCATGGCCACGCGCTGCGAGAAATAGAAAATATCCGGTATTTCATGGCTCACTACTACTCCTGTGAAGCCAAATCTTTTTTGATAGTCTGCAATCATACTGTGTACGGCGTTCTTGCGAATCGGATCCAGACCGGTAGTAGGTTCATCAAACAGGACAATCTCGGGATCGGTCACCAGGGCTCTGGCAAGAGCCACTCTTTTTTGCATTCCGCCTGAGAGCTGGGAAGGATATTTGTCGTCAATATCACGCAGGTCCAGCTTTTCCATTGTGTTCCGAATCCGTTTTTTGATCTCGGCTGCAGGCAATGATTGCTTTTCTTTAAGGGGCAGAGCAATATTTTCAACCACCGACAAGGAATCGAAGAGGGCCGAACCCTGAAACAAGTAGCTTATTTTGTTTTTAAAGACCTTCCGTTCGCTCTTTTGCATTTCTGAAAGCGGCTGTCCCTGGAAAAGTATTCTACCTGAATCATGTTTCAAAAGGCCTATTATATGTTTGAGCAAAACACTTTTGCCAACACCGCTTTTTCCGATAATGGTGGTGACCTCTCCTCTGTAAATACTTAGATTTACACCATTAAGAATCTGGTTTCGACCAAATTTTTTAAAAACGTTTTCAAATTCGATAAGTGGTTTTTTCATATGCCTTTATATTAAGAAAGATGTAAGTATGTAATCGACGATCAGGGTCAGAACACAGGAAGCAACGACGGCTGAAGTAGTTGCATTGCTTACCCCTTTGGCCCCGAATCCTTCGGCCCGCGTGTGGGTAAAATATCCCTGGAAACAGCAGATAGTGGTTACAACTGCCGAAAAAACAAGCGATTTAATAAACCCGCCTGAAATATCCTTCATCAGGACACTCGATTGGATTTTGGCAAAATAGATTCCAGGGTTTATGCCCAGCAAAATCGAACCTGAAAGATACCCTCCGAAAATGCCGACCACGTCAAAAATTGCTGTAAGTAAAGGAAAACTGATAAAAGCAGCCGCCATTCGCGGGCTGAACAAAAAACGTACAGGGTCGATATCCATTGTATCCAGTGCATCGATTTGTTCGGAGATACGCATTATTCCAATCTCTGCAGCCATTGCCGATCCAGCCCGGCCTACGACCATAATAGCGGTCAGCACCGGACCCATTTCACGAATCAATGAAAGGGCAACAGCCGCACCCAGCAGCCCTTCCGCTCCGAATTTGACAAGCGTATAATATCCCTGAAGCCCGAGAACCATGCCTGTAAATGCCCCCGTCAGACAAATAACAAAGACAGATTTGGTGCCTATAAAATAGACTTGCTCAATAATTTTGGATATCTGCAAGGGAGGAGAAAAGATGTGAAAAAAGCCGTGAGAAAAAAAGATGGCAATTCTTCCCATCTCCTGGATCGGGAAAAGAGCCAGTCTGCCAAGAGCGGCCAGTGTGGTGTTCGCAGCAGTAAAGCGCATCAGTAATCGTATCCAAATAAAGAAAAAAGTGTGATCTTATGCAAAATCAACTGACCGGCAACAGATAGTCAGCAAGCCGGGAAGATGTTTTGCGCAGATTTAGACTCACAAGCCGTGAAATTCCTATGAGAATTTTTATGCCGACTTCAGGATGGTTTTTTAGTATCTGATCTAAAGTTTTCTGTGTTAATGTGAGAAAAGAGGTTTCTGTACGGGCTTTAGCCGTTGCCGACCGGGGAAAATTATCAATAACTGACATTTCACCGATTGAGCGTCCCTTTGGCAACGAGGCCAGAACGACTTCACCGCCAGGTGAAGATTCCTTAATAATATCAATTTCTCCCTCCAATACAAAGCAGACCGAATCGCCTCGGTCCCCTTCCCGAAAAAGAATGCCACCTGCTTCGATTTTCGAATAATCCACATGCCCGGCCACAACTTTTAATTCATCTTCTCCGAGCCCGTGAAATAAGGGAGAGCATATAAGCGAATCAATGATAGTCTCTCTTATTTCTCTTTCGCTTTTTGACTGAGTTTTTTTAATCTTACTATCTCCTGCTTAAATTTAGCCTTGGGTATTTTATTCCTTATCGACCAGTTGTTAAAAATTCTTTAGTAAATTAAAGAATTATAGCGATTCACAATAAAAGCACGTTAAAGCTAATATGGTTTTAACTCAAGTTTCGCACCCCATACTTTAACGACGCTCTTTACTCGTAAAGGTTGGATGGTGTTTTTTAAAAGGTAAAATACCTCGACAACTGCGCAAAAAGTTAAATTCTCACAATCCAACCAGGCCAGGCGCAACGGCAGCGTTTGTCGAAGTTTTGTTCTATTAAGTATGATAACATGATATTTTATGTCCAGGCGCCGTCAACAAAGTGAAAACGCGCTATTATATTTTGCCTTTTAAAAAATATCATCCAACCATTGGGCGCTAAGGATTTTGATTTAAATCAGGGTGCGAAACTTGAATTTTAAGAATATATCGCAGGAAGCTTCAAAGGTTTTAGAAGAAACGTTTTAAGCGGATTATATTTATGGGAAACGCTACGGTGCTGTTTTTTTTAGAAAAGACGAGACTTTTGAAAAACGTTCAATTTTGCCGGCCCAGTTAAATCTTTTAAAATTTAACCGGGGTCCAAGGCCACTTGTCCGGCGTCTTGTCGGGTCGTAGCCGGAGGCGTAGCCTGAAGCCGGAGGCGAAGACTGAAGCTCAAAGAACG
>JAQYVG010000274.1 GCA_030145595.1 Desulfobacterales bacterium
GTTGCAAGCCCGGATATACCCGCTCCCAAAATCGTTATTTTAATTGTACCTTTATCCATTTCTTCTTTAAATATTCTTTTACTATAATCCCGATTGAGCGAATGTCGAGGGTGCCCATTTCCAATTGAACATCAAACAGACTGAACATCGAACATCGAACGTCCAACGTTGAACATCGAATAATGTTGTCGCTTTGCTCTGCAATTTAATTGCATTCGGTTTTTTTTATTCATCATTCGATCCACCGAAGGCGGACAAGTGCTTGCTCGCCTCTGGCGAGTTGGACGTTCGATGTTCGATGTTCATCTTTTACTTAATTAGGGCTGAAGGGCTTGAACAGCTAACGCCTTCAAAGCTGCCACAAACACTTTGGAATCGTTCAGTCCTTGCATCACAATAAAATTTTCGATGTTTTCTTTATCGGCAACAATGCGATATTCAACGTCCAGCTCAAACAAGGTTTCAATGTGATCGGACACAAAACTTACCGGAACAATCAGCAATTGTCTTTTTCTTTGACCTGCCAAATCTTTTATCACATTGTCGATTGAAGGCTCAAGCCATTTAGCAGGACCGACCTTGCTTTGAAAGCACAAATGATATTCATGCGAAAAATTGCGCGCCTGCATGACACTCTCAACGGTTGCTTTTATTTGCTTTGGATAAGGATCTCCTTTTTCGGCTAAGCTTTTAGGCGTACCATGAGCGCTGAACACTATTTGAATATCTTCGCGCACATCTTCAGGAAAGCGCAAAATCGTCTCATCAATTCTTGCATTTAAAGCCGATATATATTTTGGGTTATCAAAGTAGTCATAAACATACTTTAGCCTGCCGGTGTCTCCTTGATAAACTCTTCTCCATTCATTAAATGATGAGCCGGTAGTAGTTATTGAGTAATGGGGATAAAGGGGAAGCAATGCTATCATGTCTAAGGTTTTTTTTGATAGCGTTTCAGCGACATCCTTTATTGCCGGATTCCAATAGCGCATGGCCGTATATACTTCAACGCTGCCAACTACTTTTTGCAGTTCCTCTTCAAGCATGGATCGCTGCAATTCCGTCCATTCATTTATAGGAGATTTTCCGCCAATTTGTTGGTACTTTTTGCTTACTTTTGGTGCACGCAGGCTGGACATCATCTTTGCAAATATTTTTTGCCCGACCGGTATCTTGAAAATATCATGATCGCTGAACAGATTGTATAAAAAAGGTTCTATGGCCTCCAAAGAGTCCGGCCCACCCAGATTAAAAAGAACCACCGCATATCTGCTCATATTAACACCTCAATTGAGCGATAACGCTCAATTGAAAGTTATCTGTTATCCGTATTAATTTTTTCTCAATGAGTATTCAATCACGAATCCAAAATGAACAAGCTGGGTGTCCAGTTCAGAAATGAGCAATTTTTGTCCTGATCAAGGCCGCACAAGGGTTTTCGCCCGAGGCGTACTTTAGTACGTCGAGGGCGGAAACCCGCGGAGAACGCCGAGCAGGGCAAAAAGGGCCATTTATGGATGGACACTAACTAGCCCCGAACCTGGAACCTTGGTCGCCTACTGCGCCGCCAAAGGCAGGTGAACCTTTGAACCCTGTACCTTTGAACGGTTACTAAATCTCTAGGGAAATATGCCGCCTGTTTTCTTTAGGCACAATTGTCCCTAAGAAATACTTCCCCACGTTTATTATCGGACAATTACAACAAAAACTTTAATGAAATACCCCGCCAATATTCTTAATCCCCATACTGTAAAATTTCCGGCACAGAGTTTACCCCTGTCAAATATTTGGCACTTCAGATAATTCTTTTATTAAGCATTGAACAGCTCTTTCCTTTTTGGATTATATCTATCTGATTATATTTGAAGTTACTCGTTAAAATCTTTTGGTACAGTTCTTGCTGTTTAAAGATTCTGACAAAATGGGACTTTAATATAGGCCTCTCGTGTAAGCGAGGAGGCGGAGCTATGTTTGCCATTCTCAAAAGTCTAAGTCTAAAAGGGCATCAGAGGAAATTTCTTGTCTAAACATTCCACAACATTTGCAGGTAATGTCTTAAAGCTGACATCCGGAAGCGTGGTTGCCCAAGGAATTGGAGTCCTGTTAGCTCCGATAGTTGCAAGGCTTTTTGCGCCGGAGGCTTTTGGAGTAGCTGCGCTCTTTACCTCTATTACCAGTATTGTCGGCATAGTTGCTTGCTTGAGATATGAGTTGTCCATCATGCTTCCTGAATCCGATGATGAAGCAGCCAATCTTCTCGGTGTAAGCCTTTTATGTGTAATGATTGTTGCAGGTATTACTGCTCTGGTTATCGTTTGTTTTGATGATGCTATTATTAGCTTATTTAATGTTTACGAGCTTAAAAAATATCTCTGGCTGGTTCCGCCGGCGGTTTTGCTTGCCGGCACCAGTTTAGCATTAAATAATTGGAACTCACGGACTAAGCAATTTGGCCGCCTCTCTATTATCCAAGTCATATCCGCTTGCATTAACCAAGGCACAAAAGTAGCAGTAGGGTTTGCCGGTTATGTTAGCGGAGGTGTCTTGATTCTTGCCGGCATTTTAGGGGGTTTAGTTTCAACATTGATCCTCGGTTGTCAAATTTGGAAAAATGACAATCAATTGTTCAAATCAAGCATACGCCGACAGAAGATTGGTTATGGAATTAAGCGTTATCGGAATTTCTCGTTGATCGATACCTGGGGTGGTTTGCTAAATATAATATCATGGCAGCTGCCGGTCCTATTGTTTTCTTTTTATTTTTCACCAGCTATCGTTGGTTTTTATGCTTTGGGTGCAGCGGTAGTAATGATGCCGTTAAAAATAATTGGCAGCGCTGTCGCCCAAGTATTTTATCAAAAAGCATCGGAAGAAAAAAATCGGGGAGATGTTTATAAAGTAGTAATCAATACATATAAACGATTGGTTGCATCGGGGTTGTTTCCCTTATTAATGCTTTGTATCATAGGGCAAGATCTGTTCGTAGTTGTATTCGGTCATAATTGGTCGGAAGCGGGGATTTATACCCAAATATTAGCCCCATGGGCATTTTTTACATTTGTTGGGTCTCCATTGAGTACTCTGTTTCTTGTTTTTGAACGACAGCATTTTGCATTACTTATGCATTCGGCAATATTTATTACACGATTTATTTCACTATATATTGGGTGTATTCTGGGCAATGTGTATATTGCTCTGGGCTTATTCTCTCTGACCGGTGTATTGGTTTACGGCGGGCTTGCTTATTGGAATATGAGATTGGCAGGCGTATCTTTTTATGTTTGCGCAACGGTGTTTTTAAGGTATTTTTGTTATTTCTGTCCAGCGGCCTTGAGTTTACTTTTTATGAAATATTACTTGGGGCTATCTTCGGAAATATTGTTAATCGTAAGCATATTTATGATCTGTTTTTACGAACTGATAGTCTTTTGCAAAGATGATTATTTCAAAAAAGTGCAGTTACTCTCATCTCCCGTGAAATGAAAAATATTTTGGACTAAGAAATTCAAATGATTGATATCAAATCAGAATATTACGAGCAATCTTCTTTTTGGGAACCTAATAATTATACTACTGCTGCCGTAGTTGAAAGAACAAGTGAAGCTATTAGTTCAATCCCAATTGACACTAAAACCATACTGGATATTGGATGCGGAAACGGAGTGTTTATTAATAGATTAGCCGATGAATTTCCGGATAGGTTTGAAAAAGTGGTTGGTTTGGACCCATGCAATGAAGCTTTGAAATATGTTAAAACAGAAAAAGTTAATCAAAATATCAATGGCATACCGTTTGAACCGCATAGTTTTGATTTGGTAAGTTGCTTAGAGGTCTTAGAACATTTACCTCAGCAGGACTTTAAAAAAGGGCTGTCTGAGATTCAAAGAGTGAGTAGCAAGTATATTTTGGTAAGTGTTCCTAATGATGAGGTCCTTGAACAATTGCTGGTCCTTTGTCCAAAATGCTGCTGTGCTTTCAATCCTTATTTTCACATGCGGAGTTTTAACAAAGAGAATCTTCACAGTCTGTTTGACGATTTTAAAGCAATTGCAGTCAGAGAGATAGGCCCTGCAAGCCTTTTCTACTCATACAAAAGGTTTATGTTTTTTTTGCGCCTCTGTTATGGAAGTTCTTCTCCTCCTGCGCTCTCAATATGCCCTCAGTGTGGTTACCAGAATAAGACTGTGCTTTCAGATGATAAAAGCATTCAAAAAAAACCTGCTCTTAATTTTGAAAAATTGCTGCCCTTTGTTAAGTTGTTTATTAAGCGCCAAAAGAAAAAGCGCTGGATTTTGGCATTATACTTAAGAGCAAAGTAAATATCCTGGCCCAGAAGGCCAGGCCTTGATTTCACCCCATAGGAGTGAAACTATCTCAAATGTAGTAAGTTAAATTCCAAATAACAAAATACAAATAACAAATAAATTCCAATCGTTCGACCTAGAGGCTCTCGACAGATGACCGAAAAAACAAATAACAAACA
>JAQYVG010000275.1 GCA_030145595.1 Desulfobacterales bacterium
CTTATTTATTTAACCGGGGTCCAAAAACCCATACTGTCATCGCTGCGCGACAAATCAGTTCTTTAATGCGCTATTCCTTTTGCTCAATTAGGGTTTGAGTCTGTCCAACCGGTCACAATTTGTGACCGGTTCCTGCTTTTCCTCTTGATATCACAATTTGTGATATCCTCACTATCTCTTCGCTAGTCAAACCTTGTTAGTGTCCGCTTGGAGGTGCCAATTTGGCACCTCCAAAACTTTCGGCCTTTCTTAAAGATTCCAAATTGGAATCTTTAAGATTTATACTCTTCTGGTGTCAGTTGAAACATAAAATGTTTAAAACTTTTTTAAAAGAACGCCTCCACAGGCGTGAGCAAAAACTCTTCCAACGGGATGCCCTGGTTGCCGACGAGAAGTTTTTTTGCAGCAGGAAACTGTTTTGAGAATTCGGCAATCCCCGGTAGTCTCGTTTTATGTGCCGTGGTTTTAACCTCGATGGCGATCAATTTGTTTCCCCGGGCCAGAACAAAATCAAGCTCGCGATTGCGACCGGCCCAGTAAACCGGAGAGGACCTGAATGAAACGTCTTGGCTCATCTATTCTTTTTTTGATTTCATTATAAATCAAATGTTTATATAATTGCCTTCCCCTCTTTATACATTTTGCTCAATGCCATGAGTAAATTTACTCAATAAATCGAGCAAATGCCAAGCCCTGCCTGTAAGTTCTGCAATAAAATTAGCCACCCCGGTACCATCTGCCGGCCTGTACTGGTAGTTCCGCGGGGAGCTACCCCAGAGGAATAGCCGCTGGATTCCACAGGGTAAGCCCTACGGGCTGGCCTCCGGCTCGTAGCGAGCCTACGCCTCGGAGAGAAGCGGAGCCGGAGGCCGGTTTACCCGGTTTAGGTTATGATTTTGCAAAGGTCTTTTTACATAATCGCAGTTAGTCGGGCAGGTCAGCGAGGAACCGGGCCGGGGTAAAAATTTTAATGTCACCGTGTTCTTTTAATGAAAGCAGATGTTGGTCACCGGACACGATCACGTCAGCACCGGCGGATTCTGCACAGCGGATAAATTTGTCGTCCGACTGATCCCGCGAAATGATTACCGGTCCCGATGGGATGTCTACGATTTCAGAATAAGGAAGTATCTCGTCATAAATAAGGTAGCTGATCTCTTTTTCCGACAACTGGAATCGTGGATATGTTAAAACTCTCATAATTTCATCGATAATCTCTATGCAAACATAGAGCTGAATACGTCCTTCTTTCCACAGATTCATTAATCTGCCCGGAGTGCCGCCAAACAGAAGTGCGGAAACAATAACGTTCGTGTCAACTACAACCGGTATTACTTTGTTCGGGCCCATCTAATAGCTTCACTCACACTGCCGGGTTTCAAGCCGAGTTTGTCGATTTTATATCGAATTTGATCAAGGTTCGTATCCATCACCTTTACCGGCTTTAGCATTACAACCCCGTTTACAAGTTCAAGATCAAAATATTGAGTCTCCGGAAGCTGTTCCATTATTTTTTTGGGAATGGTTATCTGATTTTTAGAGGTAATCTTAGCTAGCACTTTCTTGATCCTTTTTATCTGTTTCATTGTTTTCCTACTTCCTTGCTACACTACAAGACAAAAATCAACTTAAAAAAGGGAGTGGACCGAAAAAGTCCATCTCCCTGTTGTTATTCTGTGGTACGCCCGGCAGGATTCGAACCTGCGACCTACGGATTCGAAGTCCGGCGCTCTATCCAGCTGAGCTACGGGCGCATAAGTCGTTCATAATCTTTCTCGATAATTCATTATAGTTTTTCAATGGGTTACGCAACACTTTTTTGACGACAATTTTCTCTCGAAAATCGTTCAAAATCACTGAAAAACATAAAGTATTTCACTTGAACCCTTGAATCCTGGTACCCTTGAATCCTCAGGATCACTCCAATTCTTTTGGAGATGATCCAACTTTTTTAACTTGTTATTGACCCCCTATGGGTTCTGATATATTATTCTGCGATCAGATTTAAAAGCAGTTTAAGCAGATTTTAGGTATGAAAGGTTAAATATTTGAACCAGTTGAGCATTTTCGTAATTCGAGCGATATTAGGTGCTGCTTTTGCCGTCCTGCTGTCGCGCTTTTTCTTTCCCCGCGCTAATCTTGTCTATGTAATCGCTTTAGGCATTTTTCTGGTGGGGATGGCGTATGTTATGGAGTACTTTAGGAACAAAAAAAAATCGTAACACTTTAGCCCTTTAAAAAAAATCTGACAGGATAACAGGATAAACAAGATTTTGTTTCAAGTAAACAAATTTGGTGAACGAAAAATTGAAATCAAACGCAAATTAAGGGATTTTGATGAGGATTTACAGGATGAGTTTTGATGTTTTAATCCTGAACATCCTGTTAATCCTGTCAAAAAAGGCTCTTTGAAAGACGTAAATTGTTACAAAAAATCTAATCGAGCATAAAAATTTAAGGAGTAAAACCAGTTTGAAACAAGTTATTTTAGGCACCGCCGGACACATCGATCACGGAAAAACGTCTCTGATCAAAGCAGTTACAGGCATCAATACCGACCGTCTTAAGGAAGAAAAGCTCCGGGGCATAACCATCGAACTCGGATTTGCATACATTGACCTTCCCGGCGGGCAGCACATGGGGATTGTCGATGTTCCGGGTCATGAAAAATTTGTTAAAAATATGGTTGCCGGAGCTACCGGAATCGACATTGTAGCCATGGTAATCGCCGCGGACGAAGGCGTGATGCCTCAAACCCGGGAGCACATGGAAATTTGTACACTTCTGGGTATAAAATACGGGCTGGTGGTTCTGACAAAGATCGACCTTGTGGATGAAGAATGGCTGGAACTGGTCATCGATGACATCAGAGGTTTTACCAGGGGAACATTCTTGGAAAACAGTCCCATAGTACCGGTATCGTCGGTTAACGGACAGGGCCTTCCCGAATTTGTAAAGACCCTGGAGGAACTCAATGCCAAAGTGCCCGAGCATTCATCATCCAGCCTTTTTCGGCTTCCTGTTGACCGGGTTTTTACTATGAAAGGCTTTGGTACCGTGATTACCGGCACTCTGATTTCCGGGCGTGTTCAGGTAGGTGATACTATCATGATATACCCTTCCGGTATTACTTCCAAGGTGCGGGGAGTGCAAGTCCATAATCAAAGCGTTAATATGGCCACAGCCGGCATGCGAACAGCTATTAATTTTCAGGGGCTTGAAAAAGCCGCGGTCAGCCGCGGCGAAGTTGTTTCCAACCCGCAAGACTTAATCCCGAGTTACATGCTGGACGTTTCCCTGCACTATCTTGCCAGCAACAAAAAACCGCTTAAAAACCGTACCCGTGTCAGATTCCATGCGGGGACCAGTGAGGTTCTCGGTATCCTGGTGCTGTTAGATACAGAGGAACTTCCTCCGGGCGAAACAACGGTAGCCCAGCTGCGCTTAGATGTTCCTGTAGCCTTAATCAAAGACGACAGGTTTGTCATTAGAAGCTACTCGCCCATACGCACCATCGCCGGCGGCCAGATCCTGAACCCGATACCGCCCAAGCATAAGCGCTTTAAACCGGAAGTTATCAAAGGATTAAAAAGCCTCGTTGACCGGGAGCCTGAAACCATTATTTCTTATCATGTCGATGCGGCCGGCTATGGCGGGGTTTCTCTTTCAGAGCTTAAAATTATGACCAGTCTGCCCGAAAAACAGCTCCTCAAAAATTTGCAGGAGCTGCTTTCAAAACGAACAGTGATTATGACTGACAGGGAAAGCCGTATTTATATTCATCAAAACAGCTTTAACGAGCTTAAAAAAGAGGCGTCTGTTCATCTTGACAACTATCACCGGGCCAACCCCCTGAAAGCGGGAATGCCCAAAGAAGAACTCAGATCCAAGTTCCCTGCTGTTCAGGGTCCAAAACTCTTCAATCTGGCGCTCACTCAAATGATAAAAGAAAACGACCTCGTCCAGGATGAAAACACGGTGCGCCTGGCTTCTCACAAAGTTTCCCTGGGTGTTGATCAGACCCAGATCAGAAAAAAAATCTTAAATGCCTATCATCAGAGCAGCCTGACTCCGCCGTATTTTAAAGAACTCATCAAAACTCTTGACATTGATGTTGATCGGGCTAAAGACGTGCTCATGCTGCTCATGGAAGAAGGGCTGATTATCAAAGCCAAAGAAGACCTTTATTTCTACGCGCAAGCGATCGAAACGTTGAAAAAAAGACTGGTCGACTTTTTGGTGGCCAACAAAGAACTTACAACCCCGCAATTCAAAGATATGACCGGAGTCTCACGCAAATTTTTAATACCGTTGATTGAATACTTTGACGCCCAAAACGTGACTATCCGAGTTGGAGATATCCGCAAACTCAGAAGCAGGTAGCATGTTGCCGGCCAATTGCGTAGGTACAGGGAGAGATCATGGAAACTTCAAAAAGCAACGATAATAATAATGACGCAACCGGATTTAAAATTT
>JAQYVG010000276.1 GCA_030145595.1 Desulfobacterales bacterium
TAGTATTCCGGTAAATTCTATTTTCCGGCCCCTTTCTCCCTCTCCAAACCACCCTCTACGCTTCTGTCGTCGCGAGAAGATATCTTGGCATCTTGCGGAGAAGTTACGATCTAAGACACGAGTACCTCAATTGAGACGGCACTTCCTCCCAAAGCGATCAAGTAGATTGGCAGGAACCTTTCGGCCATTCGTTCACCCATGCCCACCAGGATCACCATGCAAAGCAGGCCGAATGTGCTTCGTTGCAAACCCAGAAAGGCGGGAATACGATGCAATATTTTCAACATTGAATTGCCCATACTCAACACAGAGCCTTTTTAAAAACGAACCCAGATAAAAAAAGGGTAGCCGGATTTGCTACCCTTTTTATATAGTCTCCTCTATCAGGATTTTTTATTAACTTCTATACCTGCATCTTTGTATAAAATGCCTAAGCTCATGCCACCGGATTTAAACGTGACCGCCCCAAACGCCAGGCTGCTCACTCCTTGATCTCGCCCAACTTGCATCCGGGTATGACTCCGGATTTTCAAGACTGGAAGCGTTTATGTCATCCTGTCGTTCTACTTCGCCTTCTTTTACGCGATCTCGGCATTCGCCTTCACAATCACCCGTAATATCTCTTCTTAGCATATTTGTCATTGGAGTAATCCTCCCTTTATAATTTTTGTTTAAATTATGAAACGGCTGATAAAAAAAGCCGATTAATTAAATTAATCAGCATTGAAACTAAGTCAAATATGTGTTCATCTCAAAATTGATCGATAAAGAAAGCGTTGATATGGTCATCGTCTCAACAAAAGGCACCAGAGCAATTTTCGCTTTCGGCAGCGTAGCCGAAAAAGTAGTTAAAAATTCTCCTGTTCCGGTTGTAATAGTGCCTACTACTGGTGACCCAATTACAGAGTGATACCGGCATTTAAAATAAATGAGCCGAAACCGCGGCTATTAGTTCTTGCTCCATATCCAATATCAGATGGAAACCGACAGATGTCTCACCCGGTTCAAAAAGCTATTTTGAAAACATCTTGCTAAGACCGGCCCGGTCAGGAGGAGCGACTTCAGGTAGGGCCGCAATCGCAGGATTCTGACACCGGCTGTAGATCGATTTTATCCTGAATCTGAGTCAGGGGAAGTTCTTGCTTGGCGGGTTTAAGTCTTGCCTTAATTGCCTGGAATACCGGTTTTATTGAAATGAACATGATGATCAACGTTCCGACCAGCCCAGCCCACATAGGCATGATTTCAGAGGTCTGACCGACCATGGCCTGGGCAGACAGGCCAAACGACGCATAAATCTGATTAACAACGAGTCCGAAAAAGACTGCTGATACGGCGATAGTGGTGAGGTAAATCGCGGTAGCTCGTTTCCCCAAAACTCCTGTTAAAACTGTCAGTGAAGCTATATTTGTCGCCGGACCGGCGATTAAAAATACCAGAGCGGCCCCGGGACTGACGCCTTTTAAAATCAGGGCAGCCGCTATCGGGGTGGAAGCGGTTGCACAAATATATAAAGGGGTAGCAACGGCCAGCATCAGCAACATGGCAGGAAGGCCGGTTCCCAGATATTTGCTAAAAACATCATCGGGAACGAGCACGGTTATTAGTCCTGCCAATAAAAGGCCCGCGAAAAACCAGGCAGCCAGATCAGCCCAGAGATCAAAAACAGCAAAGCGAAATCCTGCCCGAAGCTTTTCTAAAAACGTGTGATGATTCTTGTGTAGCTCGGGTGAGCAGTTGATGCCATCACAGCAACCATCCACCGGGCAGGTAAGATCCGGTGTAATTTTGTTGTTGGCGGCTTTATAGCTGAAAAGATTTTCAGCAATACCGGCTACCGCAGCCGTGACAAATGCCACAAAGGGACGCATAACAGTCATTATGGGATCCAGCAAGGCATAAGTTATGGCTATGGAATCTACTCCGGATTCCGGAGTGGATATGAGAAATGCGGTGGTTGCCCCATTGTTGGCACCTTGTTTCCGCAGCGACACGGCTGCAGGTAACACACCGCAAGATCACAACGGTATGGGAATACCCAGAATGGAAGCCTTAAGCACAGAAACAAACCGACCCTGTCCGAGGTGTTTGGCCACAGAGATCGGGTTGAGAAATATGCGTAACAATCCGGCAACAATCAGACCGAAAATAATATATACCGACGAATCAACAAGAAGATCCCATGATGCCGTGAGGATATTAGCAATAAAGTTCAAACTGATTTAACCTCCGATTAAAGTGAATTGGAATTATGTAATTTCTTGTTAACCTTGAAAGCATAGCCCCTAAGAAACGCGTTGGAAAATACGTATGTGGAGGCGACTATGTCAAGAAGTGTAATCAGTTCAATGAAAAAAGACATTAGCAGCCAGGAAAAAGCCAGCACGCTTTCTTAACATTATAGATTAAGGTACTACATTGTGGACTGCTGTCAAGGGAGATAGTTTTCATTAATTCCCTTATAAACAGGCAGAAGAGAAAAATTAGGTTGGATTATAACTTGGATCTTTGGCGTACATGTAATTTAATATTATTCAACGGCATCTTTAAGCATGAAAAATTCTATGGTTTTAGCAAAAAGTTGCGGCTGGTGAACCTTTTCCTTCAAAATTGCAGATAACTCCAGACATAGAGATCAGGTGAATTTGCGATTGAAGGGGTGCTTTGTTTTAATGGCCGCGATTCGACGTTACATTAGGGTCATAACGATCTGTTTTAACATAAAATAAACCAACGGCATAAAAACCGCGGGCAGCATGTTGCCCACGTGTATCTTTTTGATTTCAAGCAGGTTGATGCCGATGGCCACGATCAGTAAGCCCCCGACGGACGACATTCCCCTGTCCGACTACATAATATCCCCTTAAAAATTGAGTCGTTTTACGAATTGAGCGGATGCCGCAACATCATTACCGTTGATTCAAAGGACAACTACTATGCGCGAGGAAACCAGAGCGCGCCGGGCGCGTTGCGGCGTGTCCACCGCAATCCACTGCCCGAGCCACCCGCACGAGGCGTGTTATTCTCTTCCCCAAACAGGATGAGGGAGCGAGCAAAGCCATGTAGCGTTTCAAAGGAAAGTGGACAATAGGAAAGAGACTGGAGGATTAAAACACAATCAAAGACTGATGCCCGATCAACAATCTTCATCGCCAGTTTATGGCGCTTTCCTGCATCTCGATCCATTGCGTAAAAAAGAACATTTGTGTCAAGAGGAAAGTCTATCACGGCAAAAGGAAAAGATACTCATAATCATTCTTCCTGAAGATTGGCTATGATTTCTTGAAGCGGGATTACCATCACATTACCTTTCATTGGATAGGATTCTTTTACCGGTGCGACCACGTAAGCCTCATCCGGAGATATATCGTCCAGTGCGTTCCAGAAGCCTTTGGAAACTCTGGGGACTGATGATGATTTCAACTCAAAGGCCAGGGTGCGTCGCCCTCTTCTTAAAATCAGATCGATTTCTGCACCTGCGCTTGTCCGGTAAAAGGATGGTTCATAATTCTTTGCAAACGCGAGAATGTTCTCCATGGCAAACCCCTCAAAAGATGCCCCCACGATTGGATGGGAAAGCAGATCGTCATGTGTGCGGATATCAAGCAGCGCGTGGAGAATTCCACTATCGCGGATATAGATTTTTGGCGATTTAACCAGACGTTTTTTTAAATTTGGGGTATCGGGCATGAGGACACGAATCATGAATGTATGTTCCAGAAGATCCACATATGATCGTATAGTATGAGAGCTTACGCCCAGAGAATCAGCGAGTTTCGATGCATTCAACAGGGATCCGTGAATATGCGCACACATTTTCCATAGCCGGCCGAGTCTTGCCGGCGGCATGCGAAATCCGAGCATATTGACATCCCGCTCAAGAAAGGTTCGAATGAAGTCCTGCCGCCATTCGAAACTGATATCAAGGTCTTCCGCGAGATAACTCCTGGGGAACCCGCCTCTAAGCCAGAGCCGCCTGATATCGTCCTTCTGCGCGGCCTCAAGCTCTGAGAGAAGAAACGGAGTGAGATCAAGATAGGCAATTCGTCCTGCGAGGGATTCCGAGCTTTGACGGATTAAATCGCGCCCTGCAGAACCAAGAATTAAGAACTGAGCATTTCTTGAGCGTTCATCTATGATACTTCGAAGAATTGAAAAAAGTTCGGGGGCCCGCTGGATTTCGTCGAGACACACCAGTTCATCATTGTGCAAACTGAAAAAGGCAAGAGGATCATCGAGTTTTGCCAGATCGCCGGGATTTTCAAGATCCAGATAGACCGACTGTTTGATTTTTTTTACTATTTGACCGGCCAACGTTGTCTTGCCGCATTGCCGCGGCCCCAGAATCGCTACGGCCGGATTATTTTGTAACCGTCTCTTGACCGTAGCGGTAAGATGTCTGTCAATTATTCCTTGCATATTTGAAGTCTATATTCATATTTGCAAGGAAAGTAAAGAAAAAAATGCATTTAAG
>JAQYVG010000277.1 GCA_030145595.1 Desulfobacterales bacterium
GGTTTTGGGAGAGAAGAATATCTGCACCCAAATAATATTAAACTATCAGCGTTCAGCGACGGAAAAGAGTTTGCCTGGTGCCTGCTGCACAATGCCCTTAAGTTCGAGGTGCAGCAATATACTCGAAAGTTTTCCAGGTTCCATGGAAAGCTTTCTGACAAGAACATCGATGTGCACAGGATAGGGCTCAAGGGTTTTATACACCAATGATTCCTCTGATGAAAGCAAAGGCTTTTCCGGTTTGTTTTCCCTGGGGGCCGGCTGATCTTTTTCATCAGGCGCTTTGACTGTTGCCGGAAGTTCTTCGATGATGTCCTGGGCGCGTTCAACCAGTTTGGCCCCCTCTTTAATGAGGGTGTGGGTCCCCATGCTCTTAAAGGAGTGAATGCTCCCCGGTATGGCAAATACTTCCCTGTTCTGTTCGGCGGCAAGACGAGCCGTTATGAGTGCTCCGCTCTTTTTGGTTGCTTCCACAACAACGGTTCCCAGGGAAATTCCGCTGATAATTCGGTTTCGTCTGGGAAAGTTATGGGCCTCAGGCCCTGTCTTTAACGGAAACTCCGAAATGACGGCGCCGTTTGCTGCGATTTGATGAAAAAGCTTTAGATTGTCTGCCGGGTAGACTCTTTCGAGGCCGCTTCCAAGAACGGCGATAGTTTTACCTTTGCTCGATAGTGCGCCTTTGTGGGCGGCCGTATCAATCCCTTTTGCCATGCCGCTGATAATTTTAAAATTGAGGAATGCCAGATCCCGGCACAACCGATTTGTAGTTGAAATGCCATAACTTGTTGCATTCCTGGAACCCACCACTGCAATGTTTTCAATGCGCTCGTCAAGACGGCCGTAAACATATAAAAAAGGAGGCGGATCAGGTATTTGCAGCAACAAGGGCGGGTAATTTTTATCCGCCATGGTGATGATGTCATAGCCTTTTTGAACCACCAGGTCGATTTCCTTTTTGACCGTCTCAGGCGTTCTGTGGCCTTTGATCGACGATGCAAGACGCGCAGTCATGCCTTCGACTTCAAATAGATCCTCCAAGGATGCCTCAAAAACATGCGGCGGTGAGTGAAAGCGGTCTATCAGCCTTTTGAATAGATGGTTCCCTATTCCAGGAGCACTTTTGAGTTTAAACCATGGTAGTAAATGTTCCATAGGCAGCTACACGGTTAAAAGCAGATCACCGTTAAAACGAAGAATTATATAAGGTTAAAATCATACCTTTTATTATTTTTTCTTTCCGTGTACCTGCCGGGCAAGGAGAATAGGGCTTGCAACGTAGATTGATGAGTAGGTACCGATCAGAACACCCACCATCAACGCAAATGCGAAATCGTGGATGATTCCGCCTCCCAGGACAAACAGGGCTAAAACCACAACAAGGGTGGTCACAGACGTCAGGATGGTCCGGCTGAGCGTCTCATTGACACTTCTGTTAATAATGAAATCGAGAGGATTGCGGTGATGTTTTCTCAAATTTTCCCGGATTCTGTCAAAAATAATTATCGTATCGTTCAGTGAGTACCCGATGATGGTGAGAAGTGCTGCGATAATCGGCAGGGTAAATTCCATGTTAAAAATCGAAAAGATACCGACAGTAATGGTGACGTCATGGATAAGGGCTACAATCGCACCCATGGCGTATTTCAAATCGAGAAACCAAAAAAGCAGCAAGGTGACGATAAGTGCTGCGGCCATTAAAATTGGGATGCTGACATCAAAAATAGAAAGCAGATAAACGGCCCCCATAAGTGCTGCGGCCATGACCGCGCTTAACATCCACTTTAACTCAAAACGGCCGGATATATAGATAGTAATGAAAAGCAGGGCATAAAACATGGCGAATAAGGCTTTTTCACGCAGGTCCTTACCCACCTGGGGTCCAACCATTTCCACTCGACGGATCTCCGCATTTTTGCCAACAGACGATTTCAAAGCATCTTGCACTTTGAGCGAAAATCCCTGTGAGGTTGCCGCTGATATGTCGGTCCGGATAAGGTATTCATTCTCTTGCTGATCGCCGAAGAGTTGCACCGTTGAAGCTCCCATGTCTATGGCAGCCAGTCCCGATTTTATATCTTTGATATTTACCGGTTCAAGAAATTTCACCTGTATCAGCGTTCCGCCGGCAAAGTCGATGCCGTATCGGGGTCCTCCGTGTATAAAAAGAGATAGGAGGCTGACAAGTATCATTGCCACGGATACAGTGAAAGCTATTTTACTCTTACCGAGAAAATCAATATTTATATCAGGCTTTATTATTCGCATAGATGGGGTCCTCGTGATTTAGATACTTAATTGCTTGGTTTTGCGTATTATCAAGAAATAATCGAAGATAAGCCGTGACAGGATAAGGGCTGTAAACAGGCTGGAAATCACCCCCAGGCTCAGTGTGACGGCAAATCCTTTTACCGGGCCGGTTCCGAACTGGAACAGCACCAGCGCGGCAATAAGCGTTGTGACGTTGGCATCCAGGATGGTAAGCGTGGCCCTGTCGTAACCGGCATCGACGGCTGCCCGGGGTGTCTTGCCCAGGCTCATCTCTTCCCTGATACGCTCGAATATAAGAACATTGGCATCCACTGCCATACCGATGGTAAGGATAATGCCGGCAATGCCCGGCAGTGTCAGCGTGGCCTGAAAAGCGGCCAGACCTCCGGCTATCAGAAGAATATTAAGGATCAGGGCAAAGTCTGCAATCAGTCCGGAGCCCTTATAATATATAACCATAAAGATGATGACGAGGATACCGCCGACGCACATGGAGAAAAGACCTTTCCTGATGGAATCAGATCCAAGAGAAGGGCCGACGGTTCTTTCCTCAAGGATATTGACCGGGGCCGGAAGAGCTCCTGCCCGCAGGATTATGGCAAGATCGTGGGCTTCTTCTGTGGAGAAGCTGCCTGTAATCCGGGCCTGTCCCCCGCTGATTTTTTCCTGAATAACCGGTGCCGAATAAACGTTTTTATCAAGTACAATGGCGAGGCGTTTTTTTACATTAGCTTCTGTTATTCTGGCAAAGTCCCGGCCCCCTTTTTTGTCAAAAGTAATGGAAACATACGGTTCATTATACTGGGAGTCGATCTGAACTCTGGCATCGGTAAGATGTGCTCCGGTTAACTGGGTCTGCTTTTTTACCAGGTAGGGTATTTTGGTCTCACGATTGGTTTCGGTATTTTCTTTGGTCGCATAGAGAATTTCGCTGCCCGGCGGAACATTGCCTTGCAGGGCGGCGTTGAGATCATGGGTTTCATCAATCAGTTTAAATTCTAAAAGGGCTGTTCTGCCGATAAGCTCCTTGGCCCTTTGAGTATCTTTGATTCCGGGAAGTTGTATTAGTATGCGATTTTCGCCCTGCAGGCGAATATCAGGTTCACTGACGCCAAACTGGTCAATCCGGTTTCTGATAGTTTCAAGAGCCTGTTCCGTTGCCAGTTTTTTGATTTGATCGCTCTCCTTTGCAGGAAGATCCATGGTCACGGTAAAAATTTCATCTTCAGTCAATTTCGAAAGAATGCGCAGAACCTCGAACTCCTTATCAAGCAGCTTTTCGAAATCGTCTATATTTTTTTGGTCTTGCAACCGGACCACTATCCGGCTGCCTTCAATCCGCCTTATACCGCTATGCCTGATGCGCTTTTTTTTCATGAGACTGCGGAGTTCCTGGCTGATACGTTCCACGGTACTCTCCACGGCTTTTTCGGTGTCGACTTCAAGCATGAGGTGCATGCCGCCCTGAAGATCCAGTCCCAGGTTGATCTTTTTATGGGGCCATAACGCCGGCTTTATAGTGGGTAGAACGTAGATAATAGCTGTGACAATAATCACAACAACGGCAACCAATCGCCACGAAATATTTTTCAATGATCCTTCCTTTTCTTTGCAGATGAAAGCCCCACAAAATTTGTTAAATTATCAAATTAATTGGGGCTATTGTAACAGTTCAGCTATCTTTGACAGGATAACAGGATAGACTTGATATTATAACAGGAAAAAAATAATCTTGTTTATCCTGTTATCCTGTCAAATATCTTGCCCCCGGTGAACTATTACGGGCTATTTTGATTTTTCCGAACCCTTTTTGCTGCTTTTTGATTTCTGGACCTGTGAAGAAGCAACCGCGACCAAAGCGGCAACGTTGCCGCGGGCCAGCTTGATGCGGACCTTATCAGCGATTTTCACCGTCATTGTGGTTTCACCCACGTGAGTAACATCGCCATGGATGCCGCCGCTGGTAACAATACGGTCGCCTTTTTTAACATTCGAGATCATTTCGCGGTGTTCTTTAGACTTTTTCTGTTGGGGCCGGATAAGCAGAAAATAAAAAATAACGAACATCAGAATTAGCGGTATAAACGAGGAAAACCCCCCGGCCGACTGCCCGGCTGCTCCGCCCTGGCCCATTGCATACGCGATACTTGTCAAGATTAAACCTCCTTAAGT
>JAQYVG010000278.1 GCA_030145595.1 Desulfobacterales bacterium
AGGGATAAACAAGATTATTTTTTTCCTGTTAATCAACAAACTCAAATCCTGTAAATACATATAATTACATGCCAGTCCGATCAGACTATAGTAAAACACATTTTTTAAATTCAGATTAAAGCATATTTTTGTGTGGCTTTGAAATGAAAGGGTAGTTACAGGATACTGATTTATGATATACAGGAACTGTACTTTCTTGTTTTTTTTAATATCAAGTCAATCCTGTTATCCTGTCCAAAATATTTTTCATTTCCCGGGAGATGAGAGTAACTGCACCCATATTATTTTGGAATTTGGGATTTCATAGATTATGTGAACGGTTATAAAAAATTAAATAGTTTACTTTTAAAGAAATCAACTTATATTCAAGACTTAAAAAAGTTGAAGCGAGGGAAATTGTGACAAAACCTTTAGTCGTCGTAGAATCACCTACCAAAATTAGAACCCTGAAAAAGTATCTCGGCAACAGTTACAACATAGCTGCAACCGTCGGGCATATAAAGGATCTTCCCCCCAAAGAAATCGGCATCGACATTGAAGAAGGATTCAAGCCAAAATATACTTACATTTCCGGTAAACAAAAAGTCGTCCGGTCTTTAAAAAAAGCTGCCGGCGACAGCATGGATATTTACCTTGCTCCCGACCCGGACAGAGAGGGTGAAGCTATCGCTTGGCACACGGCCGAAATCCTCAAGAAAAAAGAGAGGAGATTTCACCGTGTCCTTTTTCATGAGCTTACCAAAAATGCCGTCAACGAAGCTATCGAATCTCCGAAAAAGCTTCACCGCCAGAAGTATGAAGCCCAGCAGGCCCGCAGGATACTGGACAGGCTGGTCGGCTACCAGATCTCACCCCTGCTGTGGCGCAAAGTAAAAGGCGGCCTCAGCGCGGGCCGGGTACAATCGGTTGCCGTGCGCATTATCTGCGAAAGAGAGCGTGCCATACAGGCTTTTGAGCCTCAGGAGTACTGGTCCATAACCGCGCACCTTGAAGGCAACGCGCCGCCGCCGTTTACGGCAAAACTGGCCAAAAAGAGCGGCAAGAAGATTAAAATTGCCGATGAAAAGGCATCCAATGCCATTCTCGAGGCTCTGGACGCAGAAAAGTATGTAGTCGATAAAGTAACAAAAAAGACTAAAAAACGGAACCCTTTACCTCCTTTTGTCACCAGCACTCTTCAACAGGAAGCTATCCGCAAACTAAGGTTTTCTGCCAAAAAGACCATGGTTGTGGCGCAGCAGCTTTACGAAGGTATTGATCTTGGACCCGGTGAACCTGAAGGCCTTATCACCTATATGCGTACCGATTCCACCAGGATCTCAAAGGAGGCTGCCGGCGAGGCCCTCCAACTTATCCGTAAGCAATTCGGTGAAGATTATGCGTTAGACCAGCCGAGGTTTTTTCAAAATCGTAAAAAAGCTCAAGATGCCCATGAAGCCATTCGGCCGACATCCGTCTATAATACCCCGGAAAAAATAGCTGGGTTTCTATCCAAAGATCAGCTGGACTTATACCGCCTGATCTGGCAGCGCTTTGTGGCTTCCCAAATGAAACCCGCCATAATAAATCAGAATTCAGTATCGATCAAAGCCGGTCTTTATCTGTTTACTGCCAGCGGATCATTGGTTCAATTTCCAGGCTTTATGACTCTTTATCTATCAGTCGACGCTGAAATCGAAAAAGAGAGCCAAAAGAAAAAAGAGCAGCTCCCCCAGCTCGTCGAAGGTATGGTTTTGAAACTCAACAAATTAGAACCGAAACAACATTTTACAATGCCGCCGCCAAGGTTTTCCGAGGCATCTTTAGTCAAAGAATTAGAAGAAAACGGGATCGGCCGTCCCAGCACCTATGCCGCCATCCTTTCAACCATCAGAGAAAAAGGATATGTGGATCTGGTTAAAAGATATTTCAGGCCAAGCGAACTGGGATTTATCGTTAACGACCTTTTGGTGCAAAGCTTTCCTGATGTTCTTGATGTCGAATTTACAGCCAAGATGGAGAACGATCTGGACCGCATAGAAGCTGCAGAAGTCGATTCTTTAGAAATCCTCACCCGCTTCTACCGCCCTTTTAAAAAGGAACTCGATGCAGCTGCCGAAGGGATGCTCAGTTTAAAAGGCGTTGGCCTGCCCACGGGCCATGCCTGTCCCCAATGCAACGCCAAACTCCATATTAAGGTCGGCAAAAACGGACATTTCCTCGGATGCAACGGGTACCCTGAATGCAAATATACCAGGAACTACACCCGCGATGAAAAAGGCCAGATTCATCCCATAGAACCTTCTTTTGAAGAAGCTTCGGGCAAGTTTTGTGATAAATGCAAACAACCCATGGTTGTAAAACAGGGCAAGTACGGAACTTTCCTTGCCTGCAGCGGTTATCCGGAATGCAACCACACCCAATCCCTATTTTCCGATAATTCCGCCCGGGAAACCGGTGTCCACTGCCCGCAAAAAGACTGCGGCGGCAATCTTGTGCAGCGCAAATCGAAACGTGGCAAAATTTTTTACGGCTGCAACCGTTTTCCGGATTGTAACTTTGCAATCTGGGACAAACCAATAGCCAAAGATTGTCCCCTTTGCGGTGCCCATTTTCTGATAGAAAAAACCACCAAAAAACACGGGACCTCGCTTACCTGCCAGACCAAGGGTTGCGGGTTTAGAGAAAAAGCTTGACAATCAGAACCTTGGCTGTTAAATAAGCGGATCAAACTAATATACATTAAAAATTATTATGAAAAATACTTTCACCATTAACAACCTTATTAGCCTTATTATTCTCCTCGTAGTAGATGTACTTATTTGCTACGAGGCAAAGGGGTTGATAATGGTATAAATTTTACCTCAAAACAAAATACAAAATCCGTTATCAGCTCTAAAAGCCGGTAACGGATTTTTTTTTGGGCTTAATTACAACGTAACAATTTAGCCACTAAGTCACAAAGGCACAAAGAAGGAGTATGGATTATAAAGCTTAATGATTCAGTTTTATTGGTTTAATTAGTTCCATTGGTTTGGTTGGTTAACAAATAAAACTAATTAAACCAATAAAACCAATCGGACAATTTAAATTAGTATTATAATCTTAGAGCCTTAGTGCCTTGGTGGCTGAACTATTACATAACAACTAATTTGCAAAGGAAGGTAGAGAAATGAAACTAACCGGTGCACAAATCATGTTGAAGGTGCTCAAAGAGGAAGGTGTCGACACAATTTTTGGATATCCGGGCGGTGTCGTCATCGACATTTATGATGAGCTGGCCAAAAGCGATATGCGGCATATTCTGGTCCGTCAGGAAGCGTGTGCGGTGCATGCCGCCGATGGTTACGCCCGGGCCGGCAACCGCGTAGGTGTCTGTCTGGTAACATCCGGCCCCGGGGCAACCAACACGGTCACCGGTATTGCATCTGCCTACATGGATTCCATTCCTGTGGTTATCTTTACCGGACAGGTTCCCACTCATCTGATCGGCAATGATGCCTTTCAGGAGGTCGACACGGTCGGCATTACCAGGCCGTGTACCAAACACAACTACCTGGTGAAACGTACCGAAGATCTGGCCAGAGTAATTAAAGAAGCATTTTACCTTGCCGCTTCCGGCCGTCCCGGACCTGTCCTGATAGATATTCCAAAGGATGTCTCCGTCAACGTTATCGATTACAAGGCCCCCAAAAAGATCAAACTCAAAACATACAATCCAACCTACAACCCGAATATAAAACAGGTGAACAAGGTTGTTGAGCTGATCAAAATGGCCAAAAACCCTGTGATCTTATCCGGCGGCGGTGTAATCCTTTCCAACGCTTCCAAGGAACTCACCCAACTTGCGCGTAGCACTCAAATTCCTGTAACCAGCACTCTCATGGGCCTGGGCGGATTCCCGGCCAGCGATCCTCTGTGGCTCGGCATGATCGGTATGCACGGCACTTATCGGGCCAATATGTCCACAGGCGAATGCGATCTTTTAATGGGTATCGGTGTGCGCTTTGACGACCGCGTCACCGGCAGGATTGATGCCTTTGCTCCCAATGCCAAAATCGTGCACATCGATATCGATCCCACTTCGATACGCAAAAATATTCCGGTAACAGCACCTGTTGTCGGCGATTGCAAAATCACCATTACCCTTTTGAACGAGCTGCTGATAAAGGAAGATCTGGGAGATCTTACGAAAAAGCGTAAAAAATGGGTTGCTCAGATTGCCGACTGGAAAAGCACGGCTCCCCTGGCATATAAGCAGCAAGATGTTATTAAGCCGCAATTTGTGGTTGAAAAACTTTACGAACTCACCAAGGGTGATGCCATCATAACCACGGAAGTGGGGCAGAATCAGATGTGGGCCGCTCAGTATTATCATTTTGATAAACCCAACCGCTTTATTACCTCCGGCGGCCTGGG
>JAQYVG010000279.1:0-3431 GCA_030145595.1 Desulfobacterales bacterium
GGATTCCATCTCTGGGATGTTCGGCGAACACGTAATCTCGCGCGTTCCATGACTCTCCGCGCAGCGCTAGCATCCGGTTGTTGTCCAAATTCGATCGATTTTTTCCTGTACCATTGTCAGTGCTTCCATTGCATGATCCAGCATATGCCGGAAACGTACTTCATCGCTATGCTGTGACATACTGATCCTCCGCTTCGGTCAATACCTGGTCTCTAAAGTATTTGCTGATAAATCCCGGCGTATGCATGTCTACCTTTCGGCCCAGAATTCCGCTTAGCTCAAGCTCGATTCCAGCCAGGCGAATCATGCCAACCCGGGTTCCCGGCTCGAATTCCACCAGAACGTCCACATCGCTGTCAGGTGTAAAATCGTCGCGCAGTGCTGAACCGAACAAGGCAAGGCGTCTGATATGATGGCGCCGGCAGAATTCCGCAATTTTTTTCTGAGGGATTTCTATGTTTCGTTTTTTCATCTGATTTTTCCGTGCTATATCGTTTTGTGATGCTGTTCAAATTTGCTTTTGATTTTATAAATTATCCTCTTTGGTTCTTATATTATTAGGCTTTTTGCCATAAATCCGATCTTAATAGCATAATTAACTGCGGATGCATACAGATATACCCCCGTCCGGAAGTCCGGGGCATCCTATAGTTCCCGTGTAAAGTCCGGTCATATCTTTGGGACGGTCATACAATTTAACTATTTTTTTGGTGACGTCGTTGTCTAAGTTGACTCCGTATCAGGCCATACGAGGTCATAACTGACGTTGCGGCCCCCACCCGGGTTCTGCCGCAACACCTGCCTTGCGACCAGGGCGGATATCTCCCGAAAAGCGGTTGCCCGGCTGACCTTTGCCATGGACACATATTTCCGGGTCGTCAGACCGCCTTCAAAACCTCCGGGGCCAGCATCCAGCAACCGGTTGACAACCTTTCGCTGGCGCTCATTAAACAGAGTCTGCCCGTGTCGTTGCCAGAAACGGGCCTTTGTCAGAACAGTGGATATCAATGTTTCCGAGTGCTCGACCGCCCTTTCAAAACATTCCAGAAACCACACCAGCCATCCGGTAATATCACCGTTTCCTTTCTGGCATCGCTCCAGCACACGGTAATATTCATCTCTTTCGGCCATGATACGTGTCGACAGGCTGTAAAACCTGGACCCAAGCTTTTCATCCTGAGCCAGTGCCATATCGGTCAGTGCTCTGGCGATTCGGCCGTTACCATCTTCAAACGGATGAATGGTGACAAACCTGAAATGGGCGATTGCGGCCCGCAACAGCCCTTCGATCTTTTGCGATCCTCTTTCCCACCATTGTAGGAAATCTTTAATCTCTCTATCCAACCGGTCTGAAGGCGGTGCTTCAAAGTGAACTTTCTCTCGGCCCACCGGGCCGGATACCACCTGCATTGGTTCCGGACCTCGCCATTGGCCGGCTAGTATCTTACGGAGGCCTGAATAACCGGTAGGGAAGAGGGCAGCCTGCCAGGCCATCAGCCTTTCTGTTGTCAGCGGATGATTATAATTAGCGGTGGCATCCAGCAGCAGATCCACCAGACCATCGGCAGATCGACTAGCAGCCGGTAAACCGGCTGTCGGCAATCCCAGACGCCTTGCTACCGATGACCTTACCGAATCTCTTTGCAGCGTCTGGCCTTCAATCGCAGCGGTTTTAACGGTTTCTTCAATTAAAATTTCCGCTTGAGCTTCTCTGCTGAATTTCAAGCCCAGGGCGTCCACCTTGCTCAATAGCCTGCCCTGATGCATGCGTGCCTGTCCAAGGGGTTTAATCAGTGAATCACTGTCCCATGTGAACTCCGCCCAGTTTTCATTTTGCCACACATAACGCATTATATCCACCCAATCGCTTCAATATTTAAAGCGATTATATCCTTCATTCGCTTCAAAGGCAAACGAATTTCGTCCGAAGTGTTCTACGTCTTAGTGGACGTTCGTGCAGAACGTTCCCTAACCCCCCATGATTATTTGCGGTATGCTTTTTGCTTTGCCTTTACCGTGTACCTAACCCTATTAACCGCCCCGGTTAAATAGGTTTCACATTTAACAGGGCAGGCAGATTACCCCAGTGAAATACGTCCCGGTTAAACAAAAAACGGCCAGGTTTCACAGGATAAACTCCGCTCCTTTTCTGCGAAAAATTTAACGGGACGAGCACTGATCGAACAAATGATGTCATCGCTGCGCGACAAATCAGTTCTTTAGCGTTCTTTTCTTTTTGCCCCCCTTGGGAATCATGACGAATGACCTTTGATAAGATTTTTGGCCCACCGCACAACGTCATCGGCTTGCTGGATGGCCTCACGGTATTCTTCGTCTGTCACAGGTTCTGCAAGGCCCGGATATCGTGCTTCCCAGGCGTAAGCAGTAAGGATCTGAGCCGCTTCTACTTCAGGTGGAATGGTTATTCCCTTGTCCATAAGGTCTGCTAAAAGTTCTCCCAGATCATGGGTGTAGCGAAATGTCAGATCGTGTTTCTTATATACCGCCTTGATGGCTTTTTCCGCCGCCTGCTGAGCATGAAAGCACAAGTCTTCATAATACCCTTCGTCGGGCAGAGGGACGCGGGCTAAGGCCAGGTCACCAGCCGCACGTGCAAGCCAATCCTCAGAAGAGCCGGGAACATGTTTATCCTGTGGCATGATAGAGCTCCTTTCCTTCCCGTAGCGCCGGATAGAGTACCAGGGAAGTGTTCTCTCCGTGCTCTTTGACGTCTGTTTCCGTCACCACAATGATGTCCTTGGCCACACCCAGTCCTGTTAGACTGCGGTAAATGGTTTGAGCAGTCCGCCTGCGATGAATGCCGTCCGGCATCACGACCAAGACGTCTATGTCGCTTTCAGGATTCATCTCTCCGCGTGCTGCCGAACCGAAAAGAATCAGTCGTTTCGGCTGGACGACCTGCAGGATTCTACGAATCAGTTCTTCCAGGATTTGGTTGTTTGTTGTATCGAATTCTTTCATCATAATTCTCCGTTAAAAGTTTATCAGAAACTCCGGGACATCCATAAACATATAAATAACTTTATATTATGCTGATATAATTGTTTTATTTTAGTCTTTATCGCCTTTTGCTGCAAACTAATTCTTCCGCTTTGAGATCACTATTTGTAACCTTAAAGCGGGACGGCTTCCGGGAGCCTCAAAAAGATAAAGCCCTACTTAGCATTCTTTGAGCAAAGAAGGGCTTTCATTATTTGTAGAGCCATTTGGCCCCCTATATAAAATGTTTAGATCGGGCCGTTCCGGAACATTTAATGCTGACCTTAAATGAAATGTTTAAAAAAATCAATGGTTAAATGCTGGTCACTGGATGCTGGTTGCTGGATACGCTGGTTGTTTCTTATTGTCCAAAGGTAGGTCATTATCGGTCTAAATCATTTCTGTCTAATGATGAAAAATCTCGTTTGCCA
>JAQYVG010000279.1:3439-4390 GCA_030145595.1 Desulfobacterales bacterium
CATCCTTTGCCGGTATGAAGGCACGCGAGATCATAACCTATAGTAAATGCGAACTGTGTCGGAAACTGTTCAACTCCCCTGAAACGCTGGCAAGGCTGCGGAATGAAGTGTCGCAACTGGAAGCATGGAGCCGATGATAAACAAACAAGCGGGAAGCTCCGCAAGGACTTGTTGCGAGTTACGAGTTGCGGGTTACTGGATGCTAGTATAGCGCCTGCGGCGCTGGTGGAGGAGCGCCCCGCAAGTACTTGGGGCTTGAGGAACGGCTCGAGGAGCCTTGATGCGGTTGTTTCTTATTGTCCAAAGGTAGGTCATTATCGGTCTAAATCATTTCTGTCTAATGATGAAAAATCTCGTTTGCCATGAACGATGGCGAGGATTTGGACGCCATTTGGAACGACCTCATAAATTAGCCGGTAGGAATAGATGATCAATTCCCTTACATTATTATCACCGATTTCCGGCACAACTCGGCCAATTTCTGGAAATTCACTTAAATTTTCGGCTTTTGAAAAAATATTTTGTGCTACATTTGTTGCGTAATATTTAGAATCTTTGGCAATGTAATCATAAATTTGTTTTAAGTCATTCCTTGCCGGTATTGACCATATTACCATGATTTTATTTCTTCCCTTAATTCTTCTGCCGAGATGACCTTGCCTTGCTGAAACGCTTCCTTGCCTTTTCTCACTTTATCGATCACATAAAGTCTGTACATGATATCATCAATATCCTCTGTTTCCGGCATTTTAGATATGGCGTTCATTACCTCTTGTTTTAAGCTTTCCATATTATTTATCTCCTATCTTTTTTTCTCGTTTTTATATTTTGACAGGATTTACAGGATTTACAAGATTATTATATTAATTAACCGCAGATTACCCCAGTGAAATACGTCCCGGTTAAACAAAAAACGGGCAGGTTTAACAGGATAAACTCCGCTCCTCATTG